>CAZMIS010000298.1:0-5736 GCA_964566325.1 uncultured Anaerolineales bacterium | reverse complement strand
CGAAGTAGTTCATAGAAATCAGTGGTCCGGAACCGATCAGGCTTAGTTGCTCCCTCAGGATAAACGCCTCGCTTGCTCTCGCACTACTAGATACCTCCATGAAACTACTATCAACAGGAGTTAGCGAGACTAACATGGCAGACCAAACCCTTACGTGCACGGACTGCGGACAGCAGTTCACCTTCACCGAAAGCGAACAGGAATTCTATCAATCCAAGGGCTTCAGCACCCCTGGCCGTTGTCCCGACTGCCGCGCCGCCCGCAAGGCTGCGCGTAACAGCGGCAGCAGCTACGGCGGTGGCAGCAGCTATGGCGGCGAACGCCAGATGTACCCGGCGGTTTGCGCCCAGTGCGGCAAGAACACCGAAGTGCCGTTCCAACCACGCGGCGATCGGCCCGTTTACTGCTCCGACTGCTTCCGCGCTCAGCAGGGCGGCAGCAGCTACGGCGGCCGCTCCGGCGGTTCGCGATCGGGCGGCGGGCGCTACTAGACTCAGCCGGCGCCTGACAGCGTAATCGAAGACAGGACCAGGTTTCACATGTGAGACCTGGTCTTTTTTCGTCTGCCACCTTCCGACCCGCGTCGCGCTGATGGATCCGCACCCGCGGGGGATGCACGGGGCGGCGAGCAGGTCGTAGGGGAAAGCCGTGGCGGTCCGCTAGAACTGGGCGTTGGGGCACCGGTGGGCGAAAGGCGCAGGCGCATCGGGGGGGTAGCGCCACTCGAGGTACCAGTAGAGGCTGGTATGGCTCACCGATTTGGCGGCCGGTTGGCCCCCGGCGCCGGAGGCCGCTCGCCGCATCACGGTGACGTCCCAGTTGAACACGCCGCAGTTGGGCTGCTGATAGAGCTCCGCGGGAAGCACGAGGTGCGTCTCGCGCGTCTCGAAGGTCACCGCGACGTTGGCCTCCACGTAGTTGTAATCCACGGATACTCGATAGACCTCGTCGGCAGCCAGCTCCTCCACCGCCCGCCAGTGCAGGACGATCGGCTGCTCGATTCCGTAGACCCGTGTGCCGAGAGGCGGCGCCAGCAGCTCCGGCCCGGGCGCCAGCTGGGGCAGGGGCGCGGGCGCCACGCCCGACGCCTCGACTTCGGGATGCACCTCGAAGCCTGCTCGCAGGGCGTCATGCGGGTCGATCCCTACCGGCGGGAGGGTGACGGTCGTGCCGATGAGGTAGGTCTTGTCCATCTCGGGCGCATAGAAGGCAACGAACTCGACCTGGGTCGGCTGTACCTGTGCGCGTGCGCTCACCTTCCAGGCATCCCATTTCTTGAACGCCAACCGTTCGAAGGGTCCGAGGCTACGGATGGGCGTGAACCCCAGGGTACCCACCTCCTCCAGCATGAATTGCCGCACCGCCCCGGAATTCTCCAGGGTGTGCCGGCCTTCCCGCCAGTGGACTTCGACCCAGTTCTCGGGCAGAACGTGCTGAGCAGGGATCTGCCCACCCCAGCGGATCAGGCCGTTTCGTGCGTCTCCCTGCTCCGCCACCAGGGTGGGTACGATCCCTTTGAGCATCGGCGCATCCAGCCAGAAGCCGTACTTGTTCAGCAGCTCATCGCTGACAGAATACCTGATCAGGACGTTGGCCGAAGCGTCGCCTGTCGCGTCCCCGTGCCGGGCTGCCAGCGACAGCTGCAGCAGACCCTCGGGGATGCGATGCGGGACAGGCCAGGGTCCACCACGGTAGACGCCGCTGCTGTCGGACGTGGTCACGACCGTGCCGATGACCTGCTGAGAACTGCCGTCTCGGATGGCGATGGTCAGTCGCGCGCCAGTCACCGGAGCGCCCTGATGGTCGGCGACCCTGGCGATGAACCTGAGCCCTTGCCCCATCGTGACTTCCGTCTGCGGCCCCGGGTACAGCAGGGTCACGACCAGTTCCTGCGCGGGGGAGGGCGCCGGCCCAGGGGCGGGCAGGGCCGTGCAGCCGGCGAGGCAGCCGGCGCACAGCAGAAGCGTCACTGCAATGTTTGGAATGCAGGATCCTTTTCGGGGCTTCCACGAGGTCCCCCACAACCTCACCTTGCAATCGCTCATGGATGGTCCTCTGCCGGCACGTGCCCCATGATGTGTCGGATCACTCAGATGAACCGCCGCGCTGCGCTCGAATCGGGGCCACGGCGGGCAATCCGGCAAAGCCATTGGCGCCAGATGGCATCACCCGTCCAAGGGTGAGCGGTTCCACGGCTTCAGCTAACAGATCATACGCAGAAGGAGAGCAACGGTTGCGGTCCGAAGGACCGCGTCCACCTGTTCTGGTTGCCCGCCGGGGAGTTCGTTGTCATTTGGCCGTTGGTCCGGATGTCACTAAGGTCCAAGAGGGCCACCGGTTGACAAGCACCGCAACAGTGTGTCATGCTCTTTTCTCAAGGTGGGAAGAACACGGGGTGACTGAAGGGAGTTGAGCAGAACCTATTGCCAGATGCACGATGCGACCGAGTGATGGGTGCTCCTGACGCCAGCACGCGGCACCGAGACCCAACTTACGGCTGAGTACGTCACGCTATCCGCTCAGGCCTGAGCTGTGCACCCGGCATCTGCTTCAGGAGGAAGGATTGGATCGCATGGACCCGCAACTGGCGCTCAGGCAGCAGCTCTACGATTTGTTGGGCGATCTGCCGCCGCGTGACCGCCCGCTGGCCGCGCGCGTGGTCGCCCAGGAACGCCGCCAGGATTACGTGGTGGAGCGGCTGCTGCTGGACCTGAATGGGATCGAGGATGTGCCGGCCGTCTTCGTGTGCCCCTTGCCGGATGATGGTCACCCGGCAACGCGTTACCCCGCCGTCCTCTACAACCACGCGCACGGGCAGAACTACGAGTTGGGCAAGGAGGAACTGCTCGTGGGACGCGCTGCCCTGCAGCCGCCACCGTACGCCGTCAGGCTGGCCCGCCGCGGCTATTGCGCCCTGTGCATCGACCACTGGGCCTTTGGGGAGCGCCGGGGCCGCAGCGAAGCGGAGATCTTCCGGGCCATGCTCTGGCAGGGGCAGGTGCTGTGGGGCATGATGATCTACGACAGCCTGCGCGCCCTTGACTATCTCCTGGCCCGCCCTGACGTCGATCCGGGTCGCGTCGCCACGCTGGGCATATCTATGGGCAGCACCCTGGCCTGGTGGTTGGCTGCCCTCGATACGCGCATCAAGGTATGCGTCGACCTCTGCTGCATGACCGACTTCGCCGCCTTGGCTGCGCGCGGTGGGTTGGAAGGGCATGGCCTCTACTACTACGTGCCCGGCCTTCTCAAGCACTTCGACACTGCCGCCATCAATGCGCTCATCGCGCCCCGGCCGCACCTCAGCCTCAACGGCAACTACGACCCGCTCACCCCGCCTGAAGGATTGGATCGTATCGACAGCGCGCTGCAGCGGGTCTACGGGGCTGCTGGTGTTCCTAACGCCTGGCGCATGGTGCGCAGCGACACCGGTCACTTCGAGACCTTTGCTTTCAGCCAGGCCATCGGTGCGTTTCTGGAGGAGTGGTTGTAGGCGCCATCGCACGGCAGGACCGTGAGGCGAGCCTTACTGAACGGCCAGGTGGGGCCGAAGCCGGACCTCAACCGGCCGGCGGAGGTTGGTCTTGCCACCAGTCTTGCCATGAGCGCGGATCGAGGAAGGAACCTGAGTCGCGCACACTCACGCGAACCTCACTTCCCAACGCGGTGCCGATGATGCTGTCGTTCCTCACGCCCGGCAGCCAGTGGCGCCCGGCTGAATCGAGTCGCTCGTACAATGTGAGCAGATTGGGATCGACGCACAGATTCGAGAGGTGGACCAGATATCCCGTATCCACTCGATCCTCCCGGGTGTATTTGAGCGCAAGCTGACCGGCATCAGCATACATGACCATGGCCACCAAGCCCGCGGGGTCAACGGGCAGATCGCGTCGCGCGATGTGGATCGGCTGACCAGGGGTGGTGCGCAGACCCAGCAAAGTGACGGGGTAGGGCGAACGCGGGCGGGGCACCGGACAATTGCATCCCAGCCAATCCCAATCGTACAGTTGATAGGTGGAGGTGAAGGCCAGGCCGTTACTGCCGGCGACCGCCGAAAGAAGCAGCGGATGGGACCGGTCGGGCGGATCGTCGGGCGGGTAGGAATAGCGCACCAGGCTGAGGGACTCGTCGACCTCATACCAACCGCGCACATTCAGGTTCAGGTCAGGAGATGTGGCGGCGCCGGCGACATTGCCCTGGCTCGGTTGAATGGCATCCCACTCTGCCGTAGAACTGGTTGGGCAGCCGTGCACAGGTTGCCGGGAAAGCAGGGGCAAGTAAGCGTAATGCTTGTTGGCTGAGACGGCGGTCCCAGCGGCATCAACGGAAAGGAGGTGCGACCGGGCAGGTGTGGGCAGCGGGATGGCGTCGTGCCGGCTGCCGGCGTGTGCACGCAGCGAGAAGAGGAACGACAATGCAAGCACGACGAGCAGGAGGCGGCCTCGGCCTGCTTCGACTCTGCGCCCAAGCCAGGATCCAACCGGTGGACAGTGGTCGACCAAGAGGACTGCTCCTTCGATTCCGCCCCGTTCTCAATGCTCCGGGCACCCGGTGTCGGTACCTGCATTGGACAGACGGTGTTCCAACGACCAGGGTTCCGCGCCCCTTCTCGAAGAATGAATTGCAGGTCGACCGCATCGCGGGGTTCAGCGCGCCCGAAGTAAGCCAGCCGCTTGTCGACGCGCAGATCGGGGCGGGAACTGACCCGGATGCCGTCGTTCACGGTGAACTCAACATAGGTATTGAACCTGCGCACGACGGTCACGCCGAGATCGCCGGTACGCCCCAGTGCTTCGATGAGGTAGGATTGCGGGAGAATCAAGGGCCCTTCGGCAGTGAAGAAGTCGAGGTCAAATGAGAGCCGGTGTCCGAGGTAGTACTCGGCCAGCGCAGTGCCGCCAGCCAGATAGCAGTGCTCCTGATCAGGCAGAGCGGCAAACCGGGCCATGAATGCGCGTTGGATTGGCGTTAGCAGGCCCTTACTGGGCGGCATGCCGATACTCCAGAAAGCGTGCTCACAGACTCCACAGGTGGGGCGGCAAATGCAATTCGTCCAGCAGGCGCGCCACTTCATCCAGGTCCAGCTCAGCAACATCCTCCGCCCGACCGTGTTCGATGACCTGGCGGATATACTGCTTGCGCTGGAATGGATCGGCGAGATTGAGCCGGTCTGTGCTCCAGACGATGTGTCTGCGTGGCGTAAAGGCCGTCATGTGCGCGTTTCAAGGCTGCAGATGGTTGCGCGCGCCTTGCTCCTGCACCGTTATTATACCACTGTTGCAGAAATTGATGGCGGTCAAAGCTGCTCACGGGCTGGTCGAGGATGAGCAGATCCGGCCGCTTGGCGAGCGCCAGCAAGAGCACAACCTGCGCCTGTTGCCCGCCGGACAGCTTGCCGATGGGGCGGTCCAGTGAGATCTCCAACTGCCGGAGACGACTGCGGGCCAACACGTTGTCCCACCGGCGGTTGAGCCTGCGCCCGAACGTCAGCAGGTCGGCCACAGTGAAGGAACGATGCAGCGGGTACGGTCGACGACCCAGCTTAAGCGCCGGGGCCCCAGCACGCGCATTGCGTCGCAAATCCGCGTTGCCGTCCAACCCTCAGTCGGGTACAATGTGCGGTAGCAGAGACCATGGTTGACGATTATCGAAGTCCTGAGACGAGGGGTGTGACATCTGGATCAGGAACGTGCTGGTTCGTGGTGTGCGCGATGCCTGGCGTCAGCGCCCCGGAGG
>CAZMIS010000297.1:0-5746 GCA_964566325.1 uncultured Anaerolineales bacterium | reverse complement strand
TGCTACGTCAACTGGAGGACACAACCCCGGCGATAACTCAGCCGAGGTGTACTAGCATCCTGGATCGCTGGGAACCGTACCTACTTGAGCGCTGGCAAGCCGGCTGTCACAACGCGCTCCGACTCTATCGTGAGATCCATGAACAAGGCTACACCGGCTCACGCCCGCTGCTCTCGCGTTGGGCCGCACAACACCGTAAAGAGGACTCTGATACGCCACCTGGCGGCTCGGATACGGCGCCAGAACCGCTGCCAACTCAAAGTCAACCTGTCATGCGGCGCCTGTCGCCTTCGCAAGCGGCCTGGTTGCTGGTGCAGCAACCGGCCGATCTCAACGAGGACGAGCATGCAGCGCTCGGCAAAATGCAGAAGGCGATCGCCGAGGTGAGCACGGCCTACACGCTGGCCCAGGATTTCGTTCGTATGGTGCGGGAACGCACATCCGAGGCGCTTACGGGTTGGATCGCACGGGCGGCCGCCAGCAGCATCGCTGAACTCGGCAGCTTCGCCAACGGACTGCAACGGGATCTTGCGGCTGTGACCGCGGGTCTGTCATTGCCGTGGAGCAACGGCCAAGTTGAAGGCCAAATCAACCGGCTCAAGCTGATCAAGCGCACCATGTATGGCCGTGCCAGTTTCATTGTGCTCCGCAAACGTGTGCTAACGCCAACCTAGCCAGCTGTCTCCCTTCACGCGAAGTGCGGGAGAATCCCTTTTCAGTTGACAAATACAACGTCCACCGCGCGGCGGGCCGGGTGTCCGTCGTGGCGCTTCCCGGCCGGCGCATCTTCACCGTCGCGGCCGACCTGCTCCAGCCCGCCGCGGTGAGCCTGCCGGAGCCGGTCGCGGAGGGAGGCAGGCCGATGAACGCTGAGCTTGCCGAACGCTACCGCGCCAGCCAGCGCGAACTATGGGCCGAGGTCCAGGCGCTGCGCGCCGGCCGGACCAGGTACGAGTGTCCCTCGTGCGGCCAGGTCGCCTGGGCGTCGGCGGAGGCCTGCCTGATCTGCGCGCCGTGCGGGGACCTGCTGGTGGCGGAGGAGGGGCGGGGCGAGGAGCGCCAGGCGCCGGCCGGCTGACGCCACGAGGATCTCCCCACGCGCGAGGGCCGGCCCCGGAGACCGGCCCTCGTTGTTGTGCGCCCGGCATGGGCGCCGGCTGACTGCTCGAAGTCCAGGCCAAAGGCCCGGCCGCGCTCAGGCCGCCGCAGCCGGCCCCTTCAGCCCCACCGCCCGGCGCACCAGGGCGCCCTTCAGGCGCGTCAGCGCCCGCCCGCGGCCCAGGGTCAGCTGCTCCAGCGAGTCGGGAAAGCGCGTGAGGCACTCGTAGCCGCTTGCCGTGACCAGCACCGTGTCCGAATGGCGGAAACCGCCCAGGCCGGGCACGTAGATCCCCGGCTCCACGCTGATCACCATGTTCTCGGCCAGAACCTCCGGGCTGCCTTCCGCCACCCAGGGCCCCTCGTGGTTGCCCAGGCCGAAGCCGTGGCCCGTGCGGTGCAGGAGGTACGCCCCGCAGCCCTGCTCCCTCAGGAAGCCGTTCGCCGCCAGATCGACCTCCGCGCAGGCCACGCCCGGCCGGACCAGGGCGAAGGCCCGGCGCCGGGCCTCCTGCATCAGGCGAAACCTCTCGCCCATCTCGGCCGTGGGCGGCGCCACGAAGAACGTGCGCTCGCACTCCGCGCCGTACCCGTTCACCCGCATGAAGCTCAGGGCGATGTGCGGGCCGGCCTCCAGGCGATCGCCGATAGCGGGCACGCCGTGCGGCTGCGTGCCCAGGCGCGCGGGCCAGGCCGCGGTCAGCAGGCTCGTGTTCGGCGCATCGAAGTCCGTCTCCCGGATGATCTGCATCTGGACGCCCCGGGCCTGCGAGAAGATCTCGATCTCAGATACCCCGTAGTAGGCTGCGGCAAGGATCCGCTGCATGCCCAGGTCGGCGTAATGGGCGGCCTGGCGCAGCCGGCGCACCTCGTCGGGCGACTTGAACAGGCGCAGCTCCTCCACCAGCCCGACCGTCCGGCAGGGCACGGCGATCTGGTCCGCGATCTCCTGCGAGAGGCTGGGCTCCACGCCCAGCTGGGGGAGCCCGTGCAGCAGATCCGCCAGGCGCTCGGGCCAGCCCTGGCCGGGCGGCGACGGGTAGTCCCAGTAGCTCGCGACCGCGCCGACGTTGGGCGCGCTGGCCAGGTGTTCCCGGTCCAGCGCGGGCGCCAGGAGGCTCGTCGGACCGGCCGGCCGCACGAGGATGAAGAAGGGACGCTCCAGCGGCACGTAGGTGACGCCGGTCAGGTAGTAGATGCTGTCCTGGGCGGTGACCAGGAAGGCCCGCAGGTCGTGCTCCCGGATGCTGGCCTGCAGCCTCTGCATCCGCGCGCGGCACTCTTCAGGGTCGGTCATGGCGCATCTCCTCCCGTAGGTGTTCCTGTCGAGGATGGAAGCACCAGAGCCCGGAAAAGTCAACCACCAAGACACCGGGGTAGTGTATCCCGATCGGTTGAAATTCGTCTGAGGGTGGAAACCTGGTAAGGTCAGGTTGGAGCACCAATTCCACGCCAGGAGGCCACCCCAATGCGCAGCGTACTCCCGGAATGCCGGCATGTCAACGGGCATGCTTTGATTGAAGGGGCCATCGCGGAGGCCCATCAGCACCTGCTCAGGCAAATCGGGCACGGGATCGGCGAGCGCTTGCAGGCCGCCGCCGCATATGTCTTGGGCCGGGCGCTCTACGTGCGGCGGGGTCACGTGGCCGACAGTCTGGAACAGACCCGTGCGTGCCCCCAATGTCACACGGTGCAGAGCCAGCGCTTCAGTCGCAACGGCAGCCGCCCGCGCCATCTGCTGACCCGCTGGGGCGAAGTGCGGCTGCGTTGGCCGCGCTTCGTCTGTGAGTGTGGCGGCAGCATCACTCTCGATCTGGATGATTGGTTGGCGCCCTACCAGCGCATCGGCAGCGATGTCGACGCCCAAATCCAACGCTGGGGTGCGCTGAGCATCAGCCTGCGCGAGATGCAGGGCGAACTGGCGCATAGCTATATGGGCGTGTTGGGCCAACGCACCCTACTCCAGCGCTTACACCAACTCCAGCAACTCACCCCGGGCGCCGATGAGCGGCCCACGCCGCCGATCGTGCAGTTCGATGCCATCTGGTTCACGCAACTGTGTGCCACCGGGCAGTGGCGCACCGACCGCAAGGGCCGCCAGCGCGCCGTCAAGGGTCGCCGGAAGCGCTGCCTTTTGATTGCGTTAGGCGTCTGGCCCGAAACCGGCCACCAGGAGATCCTGGCCTGGCGGCTGGCCGACAGCGAAGATGCCGACAGTTGGCTCGCTTTTCTCAGTGAGTTGGAAGACCAAGGCATGCGCGGCGAACTGGGCTTGGAAGTGATCATTCACGATGGCGGCAGTGGCCTATGCGCCGCACTCACCATGATCCACTTTGACGCGATTCAACAACGCTGCCTCTTCCATAAGCTGCGCAACATCTGGCATGCCATTCGCATCGCCGACGACTTGCCCGCCGCCGAACGGCGCCGCCAGCGCCGGGCCATCTACCGTGATTTCGTCGCCATCTTTCAGGCCAAACAGCGTGCGACTGTCTTGCGCCGCGCCCTCAGGGTCGTGCAAAAATATCGCCATACCCAGCCCGAAGCCGTGGCCACGCTTCGGCGCAACTTCCGCGCTACCGTGGCTTACTTCCTCCTACAAGAACGCCACCCCACTTGGCACCGCAGCTGGCTTCGCACAACCAGCCGGCTCGAACGCTTCAATCGCTGTCTACGCCGCCGCATACAGAGCGCCAACGCCTACCATTCCGATGCTGGCGTCTTGGCCATGATCGCACAGGTGGTGGATGACAAGTTCACCCTACCTGCCAAGCGCAAGTTCAATACACACTTTCAACCGAAAGCGATACACTAACGACACCGGCCGGATCAAACACCTCTGGACATCCAGGCCACCCTGGTATATGATTTCATCCGGAAGTCATGATCCATGAACGCGGAATTGCTGCTCGATCGCATCGTCATCGATCCGCGTGTCATGATCGGCAAGCCGGTCATTCGCGGCACGCGGCTGACGGTTGAATACATCCTGAACCTGTTGGTCCACGGCGCCACTGAGGCCGAAATCCTCGCTGAGTACCAGGGTCTTGCGCGTTCCGACAGTCAAGTCTGCCTGCTGTTCGCCCAGTCCCTGCAGAGCACCCTACCCTCTTCATGCCGTTGGGCGTGGAGCTCGCCTGATGCGGGTCCTTGTGGACGAGTGCACCGACCCCTCCGGCACATTGACGCGCCAAGTGCTCGTGGAAATCCATGTCACCCAGTCGCCGGTAATTGATGGTAATGCAAGAGTGCGCACCACACCTAATCCATAAGGAAGCTAGTGAAAGTCACCCTGACATGACACCAGACAGGAAACTCGCATGCTGGTCTCAGGGCGAGACGGGTAACGCTGCGCACGCCGACGGGAGCGTCGTCACAAGAACCGCCGGCAAATGAGCGTGATGCACAGACACTAACCGAATGTCTTGCCTAACTCGATCTGGCATAGTAGCGTGGCAGCACCCGGGCCAACGTAGCACCGATGCGTCCACTGATCTGGCCTTGGTCCGCTTCTTGAGCCACTCGCTCAACTGCCGCCATCGCCCTCTCATACTCATCAGCAGTGATCTGGCCACACTGATGCAGTCGGTTCAGATCCCGGATCCACCACGGTCCCGACGTGTCATCGTCCGAATCCATGCCGAAGTACATATATTCCCATGCCTGGCTCATCTTCAACCACCTCTATCTTTGCCTTCCGGGACGATTGTAACACGACTCCGCGGGCACCGCGTGCGCCCACAGTCCTGCGTCGGCGAGACGAGCGCGCTCTCTAGGCACGCCTCACAATGAACAACATCACCAGAGCCAGCACGACTATGATCCCGCCGGCAATCCAATCCAGGTGCGCCTGGGCGGCTAAGTAGCCCGGAACTGGAGCCACCAGCAGGACGACCAGCAATATGCTCTGGAGGCCCAGTCCGAGTTTGCGCGGCGCACGTGCTGTAGTTGGGGCAACTGGTGCCCTAGGAGGCTTGATATCCATACCGCATGCTCCATTATGCAACCTTATATCTGGATCAATGGATGGCGAGCCAGGTTAGAATGCCCGTGATCACGGTGATCACCAGTCCCCAGGCCACTGTCCGACGGAGCACCTGACCCTCTTTCCCCGCCAGACCCGCCGTGCTCGCACCGACAATAATGCGTGCAGGGGCCAACATGCCACCGATGGCCCCCCCGGTCGTCTGTGCAGCCAGGATCACTGCAGCAGGCAGACCCAACAACTGCGCAGTCTCTCGCTGCAAGCCAGTAAACACAATATTGGAGTTGGTGTTAGATCCAGTCATGAACGTGCCAAGCAGCCCGATGAAGGGCGAGGCAAATGCGTAGAGCGAAGCATTCGCCTGACTTAGAACGGCTGCAATCGTATTAGTCATGCCGCTTTGCTCCATGATCAGGGCGAAGCCTACCATTGAGACGATTCCTATACTGGAGTTAACCGCGCTCTTGGTCGTGCTTAGTCCGATCCTTCGAAGTGCACCCGGCCGGTAGCACCCGGTCACAACAAGCAACAAGTACGACAGGGTGGACGCATACAGCAACAGGGCCCCGGCGTGGCCGAAGATGCTGACTGATTGGCCTTTGCCAGCTTGAGTCACGAACCCCAGCGCTGTGACAGTCTCGGGAAAGCTCATCTGAAGCTTCA
>CAZMIS010000296.1:0-5769 GCA_964566325.1 uncultured Anaerolineales bacterium | reverse complement strand
CTCCAGTTGACGTAGCAGTTGCGCGCGGGTAAGATGGGCGCATCTCGCTACAACCGGAGGTCGCGGCATGGCAGGGCCAAAACCACCCGCCGTCAACCTGAGTGAAGCTGAACAGCAGGGGCTTGAAAAGCTGATCAAGGCGCACAGCACCCCCCAACAGCTTGTCTTGCGGGCCCGCATCGTCTTGACGGCCAGTCAAGGGCGCAACAACGAACAGGTCGGTCGCGAACTGCATGTTGGCGTCGACATGGTCCGGCACTGGCGCCAGCGCTGGCTGGCTGGTCAGGGCATCCCGCTGACCGAACTCAGCGTCGAGGAGCGGCTGCACGATTTGCCCCGAGCCGGCAAGCCTTCGGCGCTCACGGCCGATCAGTTGTGCCAGATCACGGCGCTGGCCTGCGAGAAACCGGAGCAATCAGAGCGGCCGATCAGCCACTGGTCGGGCCGTGAGATGGCCGACGAGATCATGAAACGCGGCATCGTGGCGCACATCTCGCCCCGCCATGCTGCACGGCTGCTCAAAAGGGGGACCTTAAGCCGCACCTGATTCGCTACTGGCTGACGCCGGAGCCGGATCCCCAACTCGAGCAGAAAGTGGCGGACATTAACACGTTGTATCGTGAGGCCCCGGCGCTGGCGGCGCAAGGCGAACGCATCCTGAGCAGCGATGAGTTGACCGGCGTGCAGGCGTTGGAACGCAAGCACCCGGGGCTGCCGTTGACGCCCGGCAAGGTCGAACGCCGAGAGTTCGAGTACATTCGGCACGGCACGCTATCGTTCATGATCAACTTCGACGTCGCAACAGGCCAGGTCGGGGCACCTTCGTGCGGCCCGACACGCACGGAAGTCGACTTTGCCAACCACGTCCGTCGCACGGTCGAAGCCGATCCGGCAACCAAGAAGTGGCATTTCGTCGTCGATAACCTAAACATCCACCAGTCCGAGACGTTAGTGCGCTATGTCGCCCAAGAATCCGACATCACGTGCGATTTGGGCGTCAAGGGTGAGAGCGGCATCTTACAGTCGATGGCGACGCGGGCCGCCTTCTTGGCCGACCCGTCCCACCGGATCGTCTTTCACTACACACCCAAGCACGGTTCGTGGATGAATCAGGTCGAAATCTGGCTCAGCATTTTGGTCCGCAAGCTACTCAAGCGCGGTAACTTCACCTCCGTCGAGCAGCTGAAAACCAAAGTGCTAGCCTTCATCGAGTACTTCAACTGCACCATGGCCAAGCCCTTCAAGTGGACATACAAGGGCAAGGCCCTGGAAGCCTAACTCAAGGCTCAATTCAGCCGAGGTGTACTAGTGTAGTCGCCGATGACCGGGATTCGCTCGCGGTGCGGGTTGACGTCCACGCGCGGCAGGCCGTTGGCATCATAGGCCAGGCCTTTTTCGTTCACCCCCTGCTGCACGTTATCGGGCGTGCCGATCCAGATGGCCCCGTAGTCCTTGCCGTTGCCTGGGTCAACCCAGTAATAGCTGTCGGGGTTGAAGTAATCGTCATTGCCGCCGAAGAAGACCTGGTCGCCCTTGGACACGGTGAACACCGTGCAGCCCGAGGGGACCTCGCCTGCGGGGGATGGCGCTGCGCCCAAGGGCGAAGCTGGCTCGCACCCGCCAGGGCCCACCGCTTTGACCTGCAGGAGAGGAGGCTGGAACGGAGAGATACAGGCTGCGGCCAACAGCGCCAGCAGCACCCCGCACAGGATCAGGCCCGGGGCATCGTGCTGTCCGGCGACCGAACTCGACACTTGGGATTTCATTGCAGCACCTGAACCTTCCCGGGCTGCAGGCCCTCCGTCGCTTGTCGCCCGCTCAGTCCAGCCGCAGGGCGCCGCGCTGCACGGCCACCGTCACGGCCGCGGTGCGGTCGGCCACGCCTAACTTGCCGAAGATATGCAGCAGATGCGACTTGACCGTGGCCTCACTGATGTGCAGCGACCGCGCGATATCGCCGTTGCTGGCCCCATGTGCGACGAGGCCAAGCACTTCGAGTTCCCGCACGCTCAGCTTCTCCTCCGCGGGCGCACGCATCTTGCCCATCAGCCGCCCCGCCACCGACGGCGCCAGCGCGGCCTCGCCGGCTGCGGTGGCCCGGATGGCGCGAAACAGCTCCTCGCGCGGGGTGTCCTTGAGCAGGTAGCTGGTCGCGCCCGCCTCGATGGCCGGCAGGATGTCCGCATCGGTGTCGTAGGTGGTCAGCACCAGGATGCGCGCTGCGGGCTGCCGGACACGAATCTGGCGGATGGCGGCGACACCATCGAGGACCGGCATCCGCAGGTCCATCAGGATCACGTCGGGTCCCAACTCTGCAGCCAGCGTCACCGCGGCCGCTCCATCCGCGGCCTCTCCCACCACCGCCAGGTCGGGCTGGCCGGCGAGCACGCCCCGCAGCCCGTCCCGCACGACCGGATGATCATCGGCAATCAGCAGTCTGATCATTACACTTCACCCATCCCCGTTGCGGCTACGCCATCGGCAGCGCCACGGCCACGGTCGTGCCCCGCCCCGGCGCGCTCTCCACCGTCACTGCGCCGCCTAACTGCGTGGCCCGCTCACGCATGGCCGCCAGCCCGAAGCCGGCTCCCGTCGCAGCAGCCTCCGGATCGAAGCCGGTCCCGTCGTCCTGTACGTCCAACACCACCTGGTCTCCCATGTAGGACAGGGTGATGCTGACCTGGCCGGCACGTGCGTGCTTCCGCACGTTGGCCAGCGCCTCCTGGCCGGCACGCAGCAGGGTGACCTCGGCCTCCGGATGCAGCGGGACCGGCTCGCCGGTGACAGAGACCGTCGCAGACACGCCGGTCTCCGCGGCCCACCGGCCGGTCACGCGACGCAACGCCTCGGCCAGCGACGCGCCTTCGAGCGGCGCGGGGCGCAGCGCCTGCACCAGCCGTCGCGCCTCCGCCAGGCCCCCGCGCGCAGCCTCGCGTGCCCGCGCCACGTGCGTGCGCGCCGGTCCGCCCTCGTCCGGCAACGCAGCATCGGCCGCCTCCAGGTGCAGCACGATGCTGGTGAAGTCCTGGGTGAGGGTGTCGTGGATCTCGCGGGCCAGCCGCTGCCGCTCCTCCAGTACGCCGGCCTGGTGTTCGGCATCTGCCAGGCTCTGCCGCGCCGCCTCCAGCTCCTCGATCAACTGCTGGCGCCGCTGGCTCTCCACCATGACCGAACGCATCCAGCCGGCCAGCAGCACGACCCAGCCCAGCACCATGAGCGCGATGAGCAGCGGCCAGCCCCAGAGCGCGGACAAGGGCCGGCCGCTGGTGAGCAGACTGCGCAGGGTGATCAGAAGCAGCAGGGCGATGTTGCCGGCCACCGCCCCTCCGAAGGGCAGGAGGGCCCACATCAGGCCGAAGAAGTTCGCGCTGACCAGGTAGTAGGCGGGACTCCAGCCTGCGAGGGGGAACCAGAGGACCAACGCGCCTGCGAGGAAGACCAGGCACACGCGGGCCTGGTTGGCAGGACTCGGCCGGCCCCGAATGATGATCAGCCAGTACCAGGCGCCCAGGAGCACGCTCAGCCCGATCATGACCGGCGTTTTGCCGGACGCCGCCCCGGTCGTCAGCGCGATCGCGGCGGCGACGGCCAGGCTGGCGTAGTAGACGACGTGCCAAGTCGCCACCCAGCGTTGCCAGGCAGGGCGTGGCGCCTCAGGTGCAGGACAATCATGCATGTCCATCGTTCACACCGGCCTTAGTATATCACGTTCTATTCCCAACGGAACAGCCGCGCGGCCAGGATCGTGCAAATCAGCAGGATGGCGGCCAGCACAGCCACCTCTCCCGCATGGTCGCCCCACGACTCGCCGAACCACAGCCCGCGCAGCAGGCGGGCCGCGTAGGTCAGCGGCAGGAAGTCCGAGACGCGGCGCAGGGACGCGGGCAGGATCTCCACCGGCATCCCCGCACCCGACAGGAACATCATCGGGTAGAAGATCACCATGCTGATCACCTGCGCTGCGCGCGCGTTGGGCGCCAGGCTGGCGATCACATAGCCGACGGAGAACATGGCCAGCGCGCTCAGGATCACGGCCGCGAGCACGCTGAGGGGCTGCCCTGCGAAGTGCACGCGGAAGAGCAGCCAGCCGACGAGCACCACGCCGACCATGCCGAGCAGCGTCATGACCAGGTTGGCGGTCACGTCCGCCGCAATGTAGCTGAGCGGACGCAGCGGGGTGGCGCGGAAGCGACGCAGGATGCGCGCCTCGCGATAGCTGCTGGTGTTGATCGTCACCGTCATGAAGCCGACCGCGCCGAGGATGAGCGCCGCGTAGCCCGGCATCGAGATGTCCATCGAGCCGCGGCCTCCGAAGAGCGGGGTCGGTTCGTTGCCGTAGATGGCCCCAAAGATCAGCACGAGCATCACCGGGAACCCCAGCGTGAAGAACGCGGTGATCGGCTCGCGCAGGAACAGGCGCAGGTTGACCGACAGCAGTTGCGTGTAGCTTCTCATGGCCTTACTCCCGCATCTCGTGCCCCGTCAGGGCAAGGAACACGTCTTCCAGGGTGGGCTGCACGGTGCGCAGGTCCAGGAACTGCACGCCGGCTTCCTCCAGCGCATAGACCACCGAGCTGACGAATCGATCGCCCTGGCCGTACACGGTCAGACAGGCGCCGGCCTGTTCGACGCGGCTCACCTGGGGAAGATCGGCCAGGGCCACGGCAGGCGTAGCGTCGTTCGGCAGGGTGAACACCAACCGCCTCTCCGCGCCCAGCGAACGGATCAGCGCGTCGGGCGTATCCAGGGCCACGATCTTCCCGCGGTCGATGATGGCGACACGATCGCACAGCCGCTCGGCCTCTTCCATGGAGTGGGTGGTCAGCACCACCGTGCACCCGTCCTGCCGCACCTGTCGCACCAGGTCCCAGGTGGCGCGCCGTGCCTGCGGATCGAGCCCCGTGGTCAGCTCGTCGAAGAACACGACTTCAGGGCGGTTCACCAGCGCCAGCGCGATGTACAGGCGCTGCTTCTGGCCGCCGGACAGCTTGCCATACGCCGAGCGCGCCTTATCGCCCAGCCCCAGGCGTGCCAGCAGCTCGTCGGGTCCGGCGCTCCCCCTGTAGAAGGCGCCGAACAGCACCAGCGCCTCGCGCACGCGGAGTCGCGCGGGCAGCGCCGATTCCTGCAACTGCACCCCCACCCGCTCCGCCACCGCCAGTCGCTGCGCGATCGGGTCGAGTCCCAGCAGCCGCACCTCGCCGCGGTCCGGGCGACGCAGCCCCTCGATGCACTCGACCGTCGTCGTCTTGCCCGCGCCATTAGGACCCACCATGCCGAAGATCTCACCCTGCCGCACCGCGAAGGAGACGCCGTTCACCGCCGTTACGTCTCCGTACTGCTTGTGCAGGTCGTCGACCACGATCACAGGAATTTTGTTATTCATGCTCCTTCTCCCTGGCTTGCTGTGCACAGGATACACCCATGCGACGCGCGTGTCAGCGACCGGCCGGTGGATTGTGCATTCCATGGAGAGCACGATTCGCGCATCCACCGAACGGTGGATGCGCGAACACAAGATAAGCTG
Organism: uncultured Anaerolineales bacterium; assembly: GCA_964566325.1. Classification (GTDB taxonomy): domain Bacteria; phylum Chloroflexota; class Anaerolineae; order CG2-30-64-16; family CG2-30-64-16; genus JALOOB01. Next base: position 242 of record CAZMIS010000296.1, on the reverse strand, counting down.
CTGTTTCTCGCTCATTCACCATTTGCGTTCACGTCCAGGGCATGATATGGTAGGGCAGATCGAGATGGGATTTGGTAATCATGGCAGTCTATCTCACCACGATTTGTATTACCCCACTGCTGGACGCCCAGGAGCTGCTCTCCTGCTCGTCGCTGACGTTTGCTCACCCGTCCAACCCCGACCTCTCTATTCCACCCGTTCGATCGCCGGTTGCTGGCACGCGAGGCAGGTGCGCTCGCCGA
>CAZMIS010000295.1:0-5773 GCA_964566325.1 uncultured Anaerolineales bacterium | reverse complement strand
CATCTCCCAATTCGTCGTCGGGGGCCTCAGCGGCATCTTCCTGGCCTCCGTTCCGATCGACATCCACGTGCAGGACACCTACTTCGTCGTCGCACACCTGCATTACGTGCTCTTCGGCGGCAGCGTCACGGCGCTCTATGCGGGCCTCTACTACTGGCTTCCCAAGATCACGGGCCGGATGCTGAGCGAGAAGCTGGGCCAGTTGCACTTCTGGCTGAACTTCATCGGCTTCAACCTGACGTTCCTGCCCCAGCACACCCTGGGACTTGACGGCATGCCGCGCCGCGTGGCCGACTTCGATCCCGCGTTCGCCACGCTGAACCTGGTCTCCACGCTGGGCGCGCTGCTGCTGGCCACCAGCACGCTCCCCTTCATCGCCAACGTGCTGATCAGCCTGCGCAAGGGCGCACTGGCCGGCGCCAACCCCTGGCGCGCGTTCGGCCTGGAGTGGACGACGTCTTCACCGCCGCCGACGTACAACTTCCTGACCCCGCCCGAGGTCGACAGCGACCCCTACGGCTACGGCGAACGCCCGGTTCCGGCAGTCAATTGAGGCAGAGGAGAACCCATGAGCGAAGCAGCGCACATCGATCCCACCCGGACGAGCACCGGCCTCGACAGCCGTAAGCTGGGCATGTGGATCTTCCTGGTCACCGAGGTGATGCTCTTCTCGTCGCTGATCGGCGCGTTCCTGCAGATGAAGGCGCGCAGCCCGGCCGGCGCGCATCTTGTCCTCAACGTGCCGGTCACCGCGGTCAACACGTTTATCCTGATCGTCTCCAGCACCACCGTGGTGCTTGCCCTGCAGGCGATCATGAACGGCGACAAGCGCAAGCTGAAGCTCTACCTGGCCGCCACCCTGGCGTTGGGCGCGACGTTCCTGGGCATACAGGTCTTCGAGTATTACGAGTTGATCGTCCACAAGGGGTTTACGCCGTCCGGCAGCCTGTTCGGCGGCGGCTTCTTCACGGTCACGGGCTTCCACGGCTTCCACGTCTTCATCGGGCTGCTGTGGTGCGCCGGACTCCTGCGGGAGGCGCTCCAGGAGCGTTTCTCGCCGACGAACTATATGCGCATCGAGATCTTCGGCCTGTACTGGCACTACGTGGACGTGGTGTGGATCATCCTGTTCACGATCATCTACCTGATTTGAGGTGGGCACGATGAGCGAGCATCTATCGGTTCCAGAGCAGGAACCCGCACACAGCCATCCCGACAACGTGCCGACGGACCGGCAGCACAAGAGCCATCCGAACTACCTGCTCGTCTTCCTGTCGCTCGCGGTGCTGACCGCGCTGGAGGTCGGGGTCACCTACGTGCCGCAGATTCCGCAGGCGCCCACGCTGCTGGCCATGTCCTTCTTCAAGGCGATGCTGGTCATCATGTACTTCATGCACCTGCGCTATGACAGCAAGTGGTTCGCCTTCATCTTCTTCGTACCGTTCGTGTTAGTGATCCCGATGCTGATTGTGCTGCGCATCGGATAGAGAAGCGAGGTCATGCATGAATCAAGCGAACCGCGTTTCTGTGAGCGCCATCCAACCTACCCATAGCGCCCTGCGCACCCTGTGCAGGGCGCTCTTCGTCGCCGGCGTACTGGCCGCGCTGACGGCGATGGGCGGCTGCGGGCGCAGCCAGCCGGCCGCGACCGAGGTCCAGGACCCCTACCAGGTGACGTTCGCGACCGAGCCGGTTCAACCCCTGATCGGCGACGGGGTGGTCATCATCACGCTGAAGGATGGCGCTGGCAAGCCGGTCGACGGCGCGCGCATCGCGGTCGAGGCGAACATGAACCACGCCGGCATGGTGCCGGTCAACGCCGAATCGAACGGAGGCCAGGACGGCGTCTATCGCATCCCGCTGAAATGGACCATGGGCGGCGCCTGGTACGTTGATGCCAGGGTGACGCTGCCGGACGGACAGGTGATCCAGCGGCGCTTCCCGACCGACGTTAAGTAGGGCCAGGGAGACGACCGTTGACGGCAGCTCGGATGGACAGATCGCGCGTCGTCGATCTGCTGACCTGGCCCGTGCTGGGCCGGTTCCTCAGATGGCGGCACGCCCGCATGGCCATGCAGGTTCCCATCCTGCTCATCGCCGCGTGGATGATCTTCGACGGCCTGGTGGGTCCGCAGCTCGCGCCCAAGAACCTTGCCACGGTGGGCGTCTGGCTCCACTACCGCGGCCTGGTTGTCCTCGCGCTGCTGCTTGCCGGCAACCTCTTCTGCATGGCCTGCCCCTTCATGCTCACGCGCAGGCTCGGCCGGTGGGTCCGCGAGCACGTGCTCCGCGGCGGCCGGCCCGTGCCGCGCTGGATGAAGAACAAGTGGATCGCCGTCGCGCTGATCGTCGTGTTCTTCTTCGCGTACGAGATTTTCGCGCTCTGGGCCTCGCCCTGGTGGACGGCCTGGGTTGCCATCGGCTACTTCGGCATCGCCCTCGCGGTCGACACGGTCTATCGCGGCGCGGCCTTCTGCAAGCACGTGTGCCCCTTGGGCCACTTCAACTTCTTCGGCTCGCTCGTCTCACCGCTCGAGATCACCGTGCGCGACCCCGCCGTGTGCGCCCTCTGCCCCACCAAGGACTGCATCACCGCCGGTCCCGATTCAAGCCCCTCAACACCAGTTGTGGAGACGTTGCATGCAACGTCTTTACCTGCGCGGCAACTCGGCGCCCGCGGCTGTGAGCTGGCCCTGTTCCAGCCGCGCAAGGTCGGCAACATGGACTGCACCTTCTGCCTGGACTGCATCCACGCCTGCCCATACGACAACATCGGCATTCTGGGCCGCACACCTGCCCGCGAGCTGTGGCGTGACCCGTGGCGGTCGGGCATCGGGCGCTTCTCCGGTCGTCCGGACCTGGCCGTGCTGGTGGTGGTGCTCACCTTCGGCGCGTTCCTCAATGCATTCGCCATGATCCGGCCCGTCTACGCGCTCCAGGAAGGGCTGGGCCGCTCGCTGGGCACCACCCACCGCGCGCCGGGCCTCGTGCTGATCTTCGCCATCGGCCTGGTCGTGCTTCCGGCCCTGCTCCTGACCGCGGCCGCGCTGCTGACCCGGTTGCAGGCGCCCGGCGTATCCGCCGGCGCGGTCATGCGACGCTACGTCTGGACGCTGGCCCCGATGGGCTTCGGGATGTGGCTGGCCCACTACGCCTTCCACTTTCTCACCGGCGCCCTCACCGTCGTGCCCGTCATCCAGTCGTTCCTGGCCGACGTCGGCCTGTCGCAGGCCGCGCCACGCTGGGAGCTGGGCCCGATCGTGCCCCTCGGCTGGGTCTTTCCGATCGAGGCCGCGCTGCTCTACGGCGGCGCCACCCTCTCGATCATCACCGCGATACAGGTCGCCCAGGACCACATGGCGGCGGTGCGGCCAGCAGCCCGCGGCGAGCAGGGCCGCGGCGCGGCCCTGCTCGCCGCGCTGCCGTGGATCGGGATCACGCTGCTGATGCTCGGCTTCGGCATCTGGATCATGCTGCAGCCGATGGAGATGCGCGGCACGATGCTGATGACAGCGGGAGGATAAGGCTTTGATACACAGGTTTGGGTCTGAAGATCCCGCGCAGCGTCTCAGACGGTCGATCGGCTGGCTTGCGCTGGCCATGGCACTCGCGCTCTGGTGCGCACCGGCCGCGCGTGCGGAAAACCTGGGTCCGGGAGGATCACGCATCGTCTTCGGGGATGCGCTCGTCGGACCGTACCGGTTGTTCGTCACGTCCTCACCGAGCCCTGCCTCCCCGGGGCCGGTCACGTACGTGATCCGCGTGACGGATTCGGCCACGGGGGCGATGATCCGTGACGCCGCCATCGGGATCAGCCTGACTCCGCCCGGCGATGGTGCGCCGGTTGAGGCGGCCGCGACCCACGCGGACGCTGGCAACGAGGTGGACTACGCCGCGCACGTCGAGCTCGCGGCCGAGGGCACCTGGAGCGGAACGCTGCGCGTCTCAGGACCGTCGGGCGAGGGAGAGGTGGACTTCGTGCAGCAGGTCACCGCACAGCGCCAGCTCAGCACCATCATCCTGGTCGGCATCCCGTTCGCGGTCGTTCTCGGCGTGTTTGTAGCAATGTGGGTCGTGCGAGGAAGCGGGCGCAAGGACGCCGGCCTGACCCGGTCAGGGGCCTGACGCGGTCAGGGGCCTGACGCGGCAGGCCGCGCAGTCCCTTGCGGTTTTCAGCGTTTTTGCATGCGTTCGTCTTCATGTATAATCGGCGTGGTTTCCTCACGTCATTTCGCGAGGTTGTCCCGGCTCGACCTGCCAGCTCGAGCAAGCCTCGCAACATTAAGGAGAACGCGACAGCCTCACGACGCGCTTGCTGGGCTCTGATTGTATTTGTGAAAGAAGTAACAGGCGATCTATCTGGTTGATCCAGACTGGAGCGTGCAAATGATCTTATCTCTGATACGCCAGCATCCACGCCTGGCAGCGGCGCTCGCTGCGGCCCTCGTGCTCCTGGGGGTGGTCGCGGTGGGCGGCATCCTCCTTCTCACGAAGGTATACGCAGCGCCGGAGCAGCCGCTCGTCTATCGGCATCGTCAGCACATCGCGGCCGGCGCTACATGCCTGTACTGCCACCCCGGTGCGTCCAGGGGGGCCGTCGCGAGCCTGCCCTCTCTCAATAAATGCATGGGCTGCCACCTGAACGTTCAACCGAAGGATCCCGCCGACCAGGCAGACATCGACCTTCTCGTCAAGTACTGGGACGAGAAGCGGCCGATCGAGTGGGTGAAGGTGAACGATCAACCGGACTTCGTGCAGTTCAATCATCGTCCTCACGTCGCCGCGGGCGTGTCGTGTGAAACGTGCCACGGCAACGTGTCGGAGATGGACTATGCCACGCCCTACAACCACAACATGGGGTGGTGTCTGAGCTGCCACCGGCAACAGCCGGCTGAGGTGGTGCCCCGGCTCGTCGACTGCGCAACGTGCCATTACTAAAGGATGATGCCATGACAAGCGATGCAAACGTGCACCCAACACGAATCTCCCGGCGGAAGTTCATCCAACTCGGCGCGTTAACGAGCACTGCCATGGCGGTCAGCGGCTGCACGATCAACCTGCAGCGCAGCGAGACCATCGAACCTTACGTCATTCCTCCTGAAGAGTCGCTGCCCGGCGAAAACGTGTGGTACGCGACGACGTGCAGGATGTGCTCTGCCGGCTGCGGCATCATCGTCCGGGTCAGCAACGGCCGGGCACGCAAGATCGAGGGCAACCCGCTCCACCCCTTGAACGCAGGCAAGACCTGTGCGCGCGGCCAGGCGGGCCTCCAGTATCTCTATAACCCGGACCGACTGCGCAACGCCGTACGAAACGAGGCGCGCGGATCAGGCTCAGGCTCCACGGATCCGTTCGGCAAGCGCTACGGGCTGAAAGCGACCGCCATCTACTGGGATGAGGCGATCAACGAGCTAGCCAGCCGGATTGGGTCTGCCCGGCCCGGCGCGGTTGCGTTCTACGGCAGCCAGATCAACGACGGGCTGGCCGCGGTGGTGGCGCCATTCCTCCAGGCCCTGGGTGCGCCCGCGCCGGTGTTCTACGACAACGAGGGCGCCTATGCGGGCCGCGGCACGCTCGCCCGGTTGACGGGCCAGTACTTTGGCGCCGGCGCCGCGCTGCCCTTCTTCCACCTCTCGACCAGCGACGTCGTCTTTTCCTTCGGCGCGAACTTACTGGACGGCGGGCTGTCCATGGTGGCCTACAGCCGCTCCTTCGGCGAGATGCGCGGCGGCGCACTCGGCAAGCGGGGATATCTCGTGCAGTTCGAGCCCCG
>CAZMIS010000294.1:0-5833 GCA_964566325.1 uncultured Anaerolineales bacterium | reverse complement strand
GGCCTTCAGGTTCTTGCTGCCCATCACCGCGCCCATGCCGGTGCGCCCGGCCACGTGGCCCTTATCGTGGACGACCGCGGCGTAGCGCACCAGGTTCTCGCCCGCGGGACCGATGCTCATTGTGCGCGCGGCCCGGCCGTGGCTTGCCTTGAGCGCGTCGTCGGTCTCGTAGGTGTCACGGCCCCACAGATGGCTCGCGTCGTGCAATTCGGCCCGGCCGTCGCCGATGAGCAGATAAACCGGGCGGGACGCAGCTCCGGTGATGATTAGTCCGTCGAACCCCGCGGCCTTCAGCGCTGGCGCGAAGAAACCGCCGCAGCTGGCCTCGCCCCACAACCCGGTCTGTGGCGACCTGGCGCAGATCGCGAAGCGGCTGGAGCCGGGCAGGAGGTGGCCGGCCACCGGCCCGGTCATGACGATGAGCGGGTTGTCAGCGTCGAGGGGCCCGGGGTAGGGCGGTGCACTGAAGAGGTCCAGGTAGAGCCTGGCAGCCAACCCGCTGCCGCCGATGTAAGCGCGCGCCAGGTCGGGCTGCAACGCGAGCTCGCGCGTCGTGCCCGCGTCCAGGTCGACCTGGAGTAATTTGCCCGTGTAGCCGTACATGTGGTGCTCTCCGCTTGTGGTGAGACCTCCGAGGTCGTGCTGACCGCAGGTCAGCCCAAGACCTCGGAGGTCATTTGTGGTACGGCCTGATCCCGCGGCGTGCTTCCCCGCGCGCGGCTAGATCAGGTGGCCCAGCCCCTTGGCGCGCAAGATCTCCGGATACTGTTTGTATGCGGGCGTGATGACGGGCAGCAGCTTCATGATGGCCGGAATGGGGCCCTTAGCCGTCATGGCGCCCCGGCTGAGGGCGGCGACGAGGTTCAGCTTGCCAAGCCAGAACTGGTGCGCGGTGTCGGCCGACATTCCCATGTCGACGATCGGCTCGCGGATGTGCGGACCGCAGGAAAGCGAGATGGGGTCCTCGCTGCCGTCGATCGTGATCTCACCGTCCGGGTTGGTGTACTTGAAGCGGATGATCAGGCCGGACTTGCGGAACGCGGCGGCCGCCTTTGGGTCCTGCCGCAGGAAGTCCAGGACTGCGCCGATGCAGTCGTACATTTGCTCGGTATCCTTGAAGACTGGCATGAGATTCTCCTTTGGGTTTAGGCGCCCGACACCTGCGGGTGCAAAGGTCAGTACGCGGCTTCGTACAATGCGAGGACTTCCTCCTCGCCTGCGTACACGGGATTCGTCATCATCATGGCGTCGCCCTGCGAGTCGGCGGCCAACTGCGCCAGGCCCTCGCGCGGCACGCCGACCTCCGACAGGCGGGCGGGCAGGCCGCAGTCTGCCGCGAGCCGGCGCACGGCGGCGATGCCAGCAGCTGCCGCGGTCTCGGCGTCCATGCCGGCCGTGTCGACGCCCAGGTCCGCTGCCACCTCTGCCAGCCGGTCGGCGCAGGCGGGCAGGTTGTACTCCATCCCATAGGGCAGCAGGATGCTGTTGGCGATGCCGTGGGGCACGCCGTAGCGGCCGCCGCACGGGTGCGCCATCGCGTGCACGATGCCCAGGAGCGCATTGCTGAACGCGATGCCCGCCATGTTGGCGGCCAGCAGCATGTTGCCGCGCGCCTCCAGGTCGTCGCCATGCTGCACGGCCTGGCGCAGGTTGGCTGCGATCAGCCTGATCGCGCCGAAGGCCAACGCGTCGCTGAGCGGCTGCGCGCCGGTGGAGATGACGGACTCGATGGCATGGGTGAGCGCGTCCATGCCCGTGGCCGCGGTCAGGCCGGGCGGCAATGAGACGGTGACTTCCGGGTCCAGGATCGCCAGGTCAGGCATCATGAAGGGGCTGTTGAACTCGAGCTTGAGCCCTTGGGCCTCGTCGCGGATCACCGCGGCGATGGTGACTTCGCTGCCGGTGCCTGCGGTGGTGGGGATGGCGATGAGGGGCCGCAGCGGGCGGGTGAGGAGCCCTGCACCCTCGTAGTCCAGCAGGCTGCCGCCTTCGCTCAGCAGCACGTTCATCCCCTTGGCGGTATCGATCACGCTGCCGCCGCCGAGCGCGATCAGAAGATCGCAGCCGGCCGCGCGCGCGAACTCCGCGCCCCGTTCGACAACCTGCACCTCGGAGTTGGGCGGTACGTCATCGAAGACGCCGCCCAGCGTCACGCTGGATCCTTCCAGGCCATCGATGACCCGCTGCACCAGCCCTGCCCGGTGCAGAACCTTGTCGGTGACGATCACCGCACACGAACCGCCGAGCCGACCCGTCTCGAAACCGATTTCACGCACGCTGTTGGGGCCGTAGAGGATGCGGGGCCGCACATAGAATTCGAAGAGCTGGGGGAGCGCCACTGATGTCCTCCTTGACATGGACCGTGCCGGATGCCGTACGTTGAACGGCAGAAGCACTCTACCACTAAATGGCGGGCCTCGCAATTGATGCGACCTGAATTCAGGATTTGAGAACGAACGGGCGGTCGCAGTCTCCGTTTTTCGCGGTTTGACATCTCCCAGTCAATCGGCTAAACTCGCGAACAATAGCACTTCGTCTGCCGCGGCTCCCTCGCAGGGCATTCGTCGACTTCAGGGGAGGTGAAGCTGTCTCGGACTACACCGTCGTAGTCAGTTCCTCGCACCATTGACTTTTTCTGGTTGACCGTCGTCGTCCAACTCTCAGAAAAGGAAAGGGAGGAATCCATGAGAAGAGTGTCTGTTGCCGTGCTCGTGCTGACGATCATCAGCGTCGTCCTTACGGGGTGCGCTCCGGCTGCCAGTACACCCGCGACCATCAAGGTCGGCGGCATTGGCGAGCTGACAGGCGACATCCCGGCCGTGGGTGCATCGTTCAAGAACGCCGCTGAGATTGCGGTGAAGGAGATCAACGACGCCGGCGGGCTCGATGTCGGCGGCAAGAAGTATCAGATCGAGTTCTTCATCGAGGATAACGCTGGCAAGGCCGATCAATCGGCTTCCGCCGCCCAGAAGCTCATCACCCAGCAGAATGTAGTGGCAATCGTCGGCCCCAATGCCAGCCGCTACGCCATCCCCGCCTCCGAAATCGCCGAGAGCTCAAAGGTTCTGTTGATCAGCCCCTGGTCCACCAACGCCAAGCTGACCCTGGATGCCAAGACCAATGCATCGAAGAAGTATGTGTTCCGCGCCTGCTTCATCGACCCGTTCCAGGGCCAGGTGGTTGCCAAGTTCGCGCTGAATGACCTGAAGGCCACGAAGGCCGCCGTGCTCTATGATGTTGCGTCAGAATACAACAAGGGCATCGCGGACGTCTTCAAGGCGACCTTCGAGTCTAACGGCGGCACGGTGGTGGCCTTCGAAACCTACACCACCAACGACAAGGACTTCTCGGCCCAGCTGACCAAGATCAAGGACGCGGGGCCGGACGTGGTCTTCCTCCCCAACTACTACAGCGAGGTGCCACTGCAGATCCAGCAGGCCAAGCGCCTGGGCATCACGGTGCCGTTCGTGGGCAGCGACTCGTGGGGCAGCTCTGAGCTGATCAAGCTGTGCGGCACGGATTGCGAGGGCTACTACTTCAGCACGCACTACGCAGCCGACATCGCCACGCCGACCGCCAAAAAGTTCATTGACGGCTACACGGCCAAGTATGGCAACACGCCGGACGACGTGGCCGCGCTGACGTACGACGCTTTCGGTCTCCTGTGGGCCGCGCTCCAGAGCGCGGGCAAGGTGGATCGCGAGGCTGTGCGCGATGCGTTGGCCAAGGTGCCGAGCTTCGAGGGTGTGACCGGCAATCTCAAGTTCCAGGAAGGCTCCGGCGATCCCATCAAGAGCGCCGTGATCCTGCAGGTCAAGGGCGATAAGTTCGTCTGGTTCGCGAACGCCAACCCGTAACACGCTGATGTGGTGACAGGTTGACACGGTGAACTGGAGACACGGTGACTCGGTGATGGGTGCTGCGCACGCCATCGCCGCGTCGCCGTGTGTTCCGGTGTCCTCATCGCCGTGTCACTCTGTGTTGCCGCGTCACCTGGTCACCTCTGAGGCCCTGCAATGACTTATTTCCTCCAACAGTTACTCAACGCGCTGCAGTTGGGCAGCATCTACGCACTGATCGCGCTGGGCTACACCATGGTCTACGGCATCCTGACCATGATCAACTTCGCGCACGGCGATCTGTTCATGGTGGGAGCGTTCGTCTGCTTTGTGGCTGCTGCCATCCTCAAGCTCTCCTTCGTGCCCACCCTGCTGATCTCCATGGGCGCCGTGGCGCTGCTGGGCGTGGCCATCGAGCGCCTGGCCTACAAGCCGCTGCGGAACGCGCCGCGCGTGTCGGCGATCATCACCGCGCTGGGGGTCGGTATCTTCCTGGAGAACTTCACCCTGGCCATCAACCCCTATCCACAAAGCATCCCGCAGTTGATCCCGAACATCGTCTGGAACATCGGCGGTGTCTCGGTCTCATTCCTGCAGGTCCTGATCATCGCACTCTCCATCGGGCTGATGCTGGTGCTGGACTTCATCGTCAGCCGGACGATGGTGGGAATGGCGATGCGCGCGATCTCGTGGGACAAGACCATCGTGCCGTTGATGGGCGTGCCGCTGAACCTCGTCATCTCGATCACCTTCGCCATCGGCACCAGCCTGGGCGCAGCGGCCGGCACCATGTACAGCCTGGCCTTCCCGGTGATCGACCCGTACATGGGCATCATCATCGGCTGGAAGGCGTTCATCGCGGCCGTGGTGGGCGGCATCGGCAACATTCGCGGCGCGATGATCGGTGGGTTCATCCTGGGCGCGGTGGAGATCTTCGTGGCCGGATACGGCCGGTCGACCTACCGCGATTTCGTGGCGTTTGCGCTGCTGCTCGTGCTGCTGATCTTCCGGCCGTACGGGATCCTGGGCAAGCCTCGGCCGCAGAAGGTGTAACGATGACGACTCAACCTTCAACGAAGACCTGGGGTGCACGTTTGGATGCGCTGATGGCAAATCGCCGGGTGCTGCCGATCGTGCTGGTGGTCGGCCTGGTCCTCTCCTTCGCCATCCCCGCACTGGGCTTGCTCGACCAATACGTTCAACTCATCCTCATGTATGTGGGGATCAACATTATCCTGGCCACCAGCCTGAACCTGGTCAACGGCTACATGGGCGAGTTCTCCGTGGGCCACGCCGGCTTCATGGCTGTGGGGGCGTATGTGGCTTCGATCCTGACCGTGCGCGTGTTACCGGCAGGCACTGAGGCCTTCCTGTTTCCGGTGGCCCTGATTGCCGGCGGGCTGGCGGCTGCGCTGGCCGGATTGGTCGTCGCCCTGCCGTCTTTCAAGACCCGCGGCGACTACCTGGCCATCGTCACCCTCGCATTCCTGATGATCGTCAAGTCGGTCATCGAGAATATCGACGCCGTTGGCGGACCACGCGGCTTCCTGGGCATGTCAAAACTCACCACCTTGCCGTGGACGTTCATCTGGGTGGTCATCACGTTGTGGGTGATCCGCAACTTCATCTACTCCAACTACGGGCGGGGCGTCATCTCGATCCGCGAAGACGAGATCGCGAGCGACCTGATGGGCGTGGACACGAAGCGGGTCAAGCTGCTGGCGTTCACCATCTCGGCCTTCTTCACGGGCATCGCGGGTGGGCTGTTCGCACATGTCCTCCAGTTCATCAACCCCCGTGTGTTCGACATCATCAAGTCCACCGATATCCTGATCATGGTCTATCTCGGCGGCATCGGCTCCCTGTCAGGCTCGATCATCGGTGCGACGATCTACACGGTCCTGCTGGAGGTGTTGCGACCGCTGGGCGTCTGGCGCATGGTGCTCATGCCGTTGGTCCTGGTGTTCCTGATGATCTACCGGCCGCGCGGCATC
>CAZMIS010000293.1:0-5834 GCA_964566325.1 uncultured Anaerolineales bacterium | reverse complement strand
GATCGAGGTCAATCGCGCGCCGTTGGCGCAGCTGCTGCGCATCCCCGGCATCGGGCCTCACTCCGCGGCCGCGATCATCGACGCGCGGCGCGTGGCTCCCCTGTGCGAGATCGGCGATCTGCGCCGCCTCGGTGCGCGCGCGGATCAGGCCGCGCCGTACGTGCTCCTGAACGGCCACCGCCCGCCCTATCAGTTGCCTCTGCCACTCGGGCACTAATGCCCCGGCGGGCCGCCTGCCTGCCGCGGATTTGACAGCCAATCACCCGCACAGTATAAGTGATGCCCTATGACACTTTGGGCGGTTCTTTCCGACGTGCACGGCCGCGGGGACCGGCTGGGCAGGGTCCTTGCCGACAGCCAGGCCCTGGGCGCGGCGCGTGTGCTGGCGCTCGGCGACATTGCCAGCCCCGGCGCCATGGCATTGTTGCTGCAGGCCCGGGCAACGTGTGCCTTCGGCAACTGGGAGGCCTCGGGCCTGCGCGGCCTGCCCTCGCCGTATCGGGGCTGGGTGGCCCGGTGGCCGGCCCTCGTTCGCGAGGACGGTTTTCTGGCTGCGCACGCCAGCCCGGTGTGGCCCCAGGGGCTGGCCATCGGCGGCGTGGTCGAGCATCTGCGCTCGCGCGGCCTGCACTGGTCGCACCTGTTTCCGTCGCTGCAGCATTCCGAGGCCCACCGCCTGGCGGCGTTGGCCGAGCTCGAAAGCGCCGGCGTGACCATCTTCCTGCACGGCCACACGCATATGCAGGAGGCGTGGCGGCAGTCGGCGGACGGGACCCTCGAACACATCCCCGGCCATGCCGGCGAGTTGACGTTGGAGCCCTCTGCCCGTTGGCTCGTGGGGGTGGGCAGCGTGGGAGATCCGCACGATGGGCCGGGCGTGTGTTACGCGCTGTACGACTCGACAGAGCGGCGCCTGACCTGGCGACGCACGTAGGGAGGGCGAATGATCGTCGGTTTCGTTCAATTTGCACCTGTGCGGTACGACGTGGCTGCCAACGTGACAGCCGTGGAGCGGCTTCTGGAGTCGGTTCGGGCGGACCTGCTCGTGCTGCCAGAGTTGGCCAACTCGGGCTACCTGTACGGCTCTCCCGACGAACTCCTCCCGTTCACCGAGCGGGCAGACGGGTCCGGTCCCTTCCTGACCGCGCTCCGGCGCGTGGCGGGAAGGACGGGCGGCGTCATTGTGACCGGGCTCGCCGAGCGCGCGGCAGCTGGGCTCTACAATTCGGCGGTGGCGGTGGATGCACGCGGGGTGCTGGCGTCCTATCGCAAGACGCATCTCTTCTACCGGGAGAAGGACCTCTTCGTTCCCGGTGACACCGGATTCCAGGTGCTCGAGATCGCCGGCGCCCGCATCGGCATGATGATCTGCTTCGACTGGTACTTTCCGGAGTCCGCGCGGACCCTGGCCCTGCGCGGCGCACAGATCCTCGCACATCCGTCGAACCTTGTGCTCCCGAATTGCCAGACAGCCATGGTGACGCGCTGCCTGGAGAACCGGATGTACGCGATTACCACCAACCGCTATGGCACCGAAGCATTGGGCGAGGAGCGACTGACCTTCACCGGCGCGTCGCAGCTCATGTCGCCGAAGGGCGAGCGGCTGCTGCAGGCGCCGGTCGAGGGCGACTGCGTCCTCGTCGCGGATATCGACCCGTCGGCCGCGGACGACAAGCGCCCGACGAGCCGCAATGATCTGTTTGGGGATCGCCGGCCTGCCTTCTACGACTGTTCGTAACAGGGCGGGGAGGCGGACATCGCAGCCAGGACGCCATTCCGCCGATTCGCATATGTGCAGCGTCCTGAACGCTTTTTCGGGCTAGGCATCCCGGACGATCTTGTGATAGAATGCGCGGCATGTCGCAGCATTCACACCTCGATCCATCGCCCTTCTTCCTGGCGGCGGGATCGACCGGCGTCCTCCTCATCCACGGGTATACCGGGTCGCCCACGGAGATGCGCCTGGTCGGTGACCAATTCCACGCGGCCGGTATGACGGTCTCCGGTCCCCAGTTACCGGGGCACGGCGCCACCTACGAGGCCATGAACCGCTGCACCTGGCGCGACTGGACCGGGCACGTCGAACAGGCTTATCGGACGCTGGCTGGTCGTTGCGAGCGTGTCTTTGTGGCGGGCCTCTCCATGGGCAGCGTCCTGACGCTTCATCTGGCCGTGCAGCACCCCGAAATTGCGGGCGCCATCGCCTATTCACCCGCCGTCTGGGTGCAGAACCGGCTGCTGCCGTTGACGCCGCTGGCGCGCCATTTTATCAAGGCGCGCGCGAAGGGCGGGGGCAGCGACCTGGTGGATCCGGCCGCAGACGAGCAGATCTGGTCGTATGACGTCGATCCGATCCCGGCGGCCGCCCAATTGTACGGCCTGATCAAACGCGTGCGGCGTCTGCTTCCGCAGGTTACCTGTCCGGTGCTGATTGTTTACAGCAGCGGCGACGGCTCGATCCATCCTGCGAGCGCACAGAGAACATACGACGCCGTTGGGTCTGCCGATAAAGAGCTCATTCGGATCGACCGGTCAGGGCACGTCATCACGGTCGACCGGCAGTGGCGATTCGTGGCGGAGCAATCGTTGGCCTGGATGCGGAAGCACGGCGGCTGAGGGATAGGACAAGATGGACGACGCTCAGGCGGATGACCTTCGTTACGATGTGGTCTGTTACGGCACCATCAGCATCGAAAACATAACGCGCCTGTCGCACCTGCCCACGCCCAGGCGGGATGCGACGGCTTCACACGAACACGACGAGCTGGGCGGGGAAGCCCTGAATGTGGCGCTGCCGCTGGCCTGGTGGGGTCTGCGCGTGGCAGTGGTAGGCAACTTCATCGGCACGGATCGCAAAGCCGACTTGGTGATGGCTGGGCTGGCCGGATACCCCCGCATCGACACCCACTACATTACTCAGCACCCAAACGTCGTAACACCGTTCACCCGCGTATTGGTGACCCCCGACGGCGAGCGCAGCCGCATCGCCTACTGGTACGATCAGACGCCGAAGGACGAGCTGCCTTCGCGCATCATGGCCCAGGCGCGGGTCCTGAGTGTGGATGCCTACGGCAAGGACGAGCGCGACCGTGCAGCGAAGCTGGCCCGGGAGCTCGGCAAGACCGTCGTCTCATCCGACGCCATCTGGCCCCAGTACCCCCTCGCGGGCAACAGCGACGTCGTCGTGATCTCATCGGCCTGGCTTCAGACCAACTTCCCCGGTGTCTATGAGTACGATCATGCGCTCGATCTGCAGTCGCGCGGCGCAGGTGTGATCATCATCACGGATGGCGCCAGGCCCGTCCTGGTCGTGCGCGCCGACGGTTCGCCGTTCGGCGTCGAGCCCTACAATGTGCGTCGCGTCGTCGACACGAGCGGTGCGGGCGATCTCTTCAAGGCGGGCATCATCTATGCCTGGCTGCAGGAGGGGTGGCCCCTGGAGCAGAAGGTCAAGTTCGCCTGCGCAGCTGCAGGACTTGGCTGCGAAATCGATCGTTCCTCGCAGCCGATCCCTTCGCTATCCGACATCCACGCACTGATGCGCGCCCAGCCGCGCTGAGGGCCGCCCCTTCTGCCACGCATGGGGTGATGCAATTGGTGGAAAGTGCTCCCGGTGCTACAATGCTCAGGTCTGGGCCGATGGCCCGTATTTTTTGTCCCGGAGCTGTGCTGCATGACGCCGCCCACCTGCATCTCGCATAATGGCGTGTTCCTTCCGCCCTCATCGGCCGCCGTCTCGGTCCTGAACCCGGCAATCTACGGCGCGTACGGCGTCTACGAGTCTCTCCAGCTCGCCAACGGGCTCATCTTCGCCAAGGAGTCCCATCTCGCACGGCTGGAACATTCGGCGCACGTCATCGGCCTGCCCCTGCCCGCGACCCTGGAGGTGATCGGCCGCTGGATCGACGAGGTGGTGGCGTTCGAGGCGGTGTGCGCTGGCACGGTGCGGCTCTTCGCCCTGGGGCCCGACAACGGGGGCGCACCGTCCGCCTACATCTGGGTCCAGCCGCCCACGGTTCATCCGCCAGCGTTCTACACTCAGGGCGCCACAGCGGTCACATTTGAGGCGCGCCGCTACTTGCCCGAGGCAAAGTCGCTGAACAGCCTCGCCAGCTACATGGCGCAGCGCCACGCGCGCGCCAGCGGCGTTCACGAGGCACTCCTCCATCACGATGGGCAACTGACGGAGGGCTCGAACAGCAACCTGTTTGCCGTGATCGACGGCGAACTGATCACGCCCCCTGCGACCGAAGTGCTCTCCGGCGTCACGCGCGACATCGCCGTGATGCTGGCGCGGCGGGCTGGTCTTCCCATCCGCGAGGCGCCGCTGTTGCTGTCGGAGATGCGGCGGTGGTCTGAGTGTTTCATCACGAGCACCAGCCGGCATGTCATGCCGGTGACACAGGTGGACGGTGAGCCGATCGGAGAGGGCGCAGTCGGATGGTTCACGACGCGACTGCACGCGAGCTACGAGGAGTACTTTGCCGGGGAAATCGTCCGCCAGGCGCGGAGTGGCTGGCAGGCGAGCGAATGAATTGTTGCCGCGGGGCGGCTGTGCTAGAATACTTATCTTGCACGGGGGCCGGCCGGCTATCGTGCAGGTGAATGCCAGCTAGCTGATGCGCCGGAGTCAGAATGGAATTACGCGAATACGTTGCCCTATTCCGAAAGTGGTTGTGGTTGCTCGTACTGTGCACGATCCTGGCGGGGGTCGTTGCGTTCGTCGTCAGCAAGAACACCACCCCGATCTACGAGGCGTCATCCCTCCTTCGCATCAATCAGGCGTCTAACCCGGCGACCACTGTCGCCTATGCCGACATCCTGACGGCCGAGCGCCTGGCGCGCACGTATGCCAACCTGTTGACGACGCGACCGGTGCTTGAAGAGACGGCCCGCCGGGTGGGCATCGATGTGGAGACCCTCAAGGAGACCATCACCGTCACGCCCGTGCGGGATGCGTTGCTGCTCGAGGTCAAGGTCGAAGGCCCAAATCCTAAGCTGATTGCCGCTGTTGCCAACGTGCTGCCCCAGGTGTTCATCGATCGCGATCGGGAGCTGCAGCTGGGGCAGGTCAGCCGGTGGCGGGAGGGCCTGGAGGCAGAGATCGAGGCGACGCTCGCCGATATTTCCCGCACCCAGGAAGACCTCAAGAACGCGCCCGATGATACGCAGAAGACGCGGCTGGAGGCCAGCCTGGCGCAGTACCGGACCACCTATTCGAGTTTGCTCGCCAGCGCACAGCAGGCACGTACGGCCGAGGCGCAGGCCACGAACAATCTGGTGGTGGCTGAGCCGGCCATTGAGACTGACGAGCCGATTCGTCCCCGCACACTCACCAACACACTCCTGGCCGCCGTGATCGGCGCGATGCTGGCCATCGGCGCCGCCTTCCTGATCGAGTACCTCGACGACACGGTCAAGACACCGGACGATGTCGAGCGGGTCAGTGGCCTGTCGACGCTCGGCGCCATCGCCCGGCTGAAGGACGGCGGTGCGGCCCGCCAGATCGTCGCCTGGTCGAGAACGAGAGTGCCTGAGTCGGAGGCATATCGGACGCTGCGCACCAATATCCAGTTCTCCAGTGTCGACAAGCCGATCAAGGCGTTGATGGTGACCAGCTCCAGTCCTGCTGAGGGCAAGAGCACCACTGCGGCCAATCTGGCGGTCGTCCTGGCCCAGACCAGCCAGCGCGTCATCATCGTGGACACCGACCTGCGACGGCCGGTCCTGCACAAGGTGTTCGGCGTGCCCAACAACACCGGCCTGACGACCGCATTGCTCGCCGGCGAGACGACGGAGCTGGACCTGCATCTCCAGTCCACCGAGATCGACAC
>CAZMIS010000292.1:0-5834 GCA_964566325.1 uncultured Anaerolineales bacterium | reverse complement strand
GGGGCCGGGACCGACTTCCTCGCGAAGCGGACGGTCGACGGGGAGGCCAGCACCGCGGCCGTGGCCGCCTGGAGCGTGGGCCATGTCAGCATCCGAGGAAGTGGGTCCCGGCCCCATCGCTCTCGGTGAGCACCTTGTCGCCGCGCGGGCCGTAGTGGCCGACGCCCGACGACTGGATCACGACCTTCGGCTTGACGGCCGCGGCCTCGACTGCGGCGACCACCGCACGGCCCGCATCGAGCCGGCTGTCGCGGATGCGCGCCTTCCGTTCGGGCGTCCAGCGGGCCGGCAGGAAGCTCTCGCCGGCCAGGTTTTCGCCCGCCAGGTTCACGATCGCCAGTGCGCCGTCGGCCAGCGCGCCCCAGCCCTGGGCCGTCCGCGCGTCCCACCTCTCGACCCGCACGCCCACGGGCATGCCGGACGCACGGCCCGGATTGCGCGAGAGCGCAACCACCTCGTGCCCCTGCGCCACCAGCGATTCCGCCAGCTGCCGGCCGATGAAGCCGGTTCCCCCAGTGATGATCACGCGCATGACGTCTTCCTCCTTCAACTCATTCCGTTCAGGAACGGACTATAACACAATGTCTAAACTTTGTCAATAGTTTCTATAGCATTCCTGAGCGTCTTGCCGGACCGGTCGCCTGATGATAACATGCTCCGCACGAGGAGGGCGCTGAGATGCCGACGATACTGATCAATCTGCCGCCGCACGGGGTGACTGACGACGACCTGGCCCGGATGAGAGAGATCATGCCAGGTCATAGCATACGCGTGACGCAGGATCGGGAGGAGATGGCCGCGCTGCGGGAGGAGGTGGAGATCCTTGCCGGCTGGCCGGTGGGCGATCTCGTCCTCTCTGCGCCGAATCTGCGCTGGTACCAGCAGTGGATGGCCGGCTGGGACTGGCTGGCCCGCACGCCGGGCGCGGCCGACCTGCCGTTCGTGCTCACCAACGCCTCGGGCGTCCATCCGGTCCAGATCGGCGAGCACGTCCTGGCGCTGATGTTGGCCCTGGTGCGGCGCCTGCCCGACGCGGTGAGGCAGCAGGCGGAGCACAAGTGGGTGGCGCCGCCCGGCGAGACGCTCGGTGAGCTGTACGAGCGGACGCTGCTGATGGTCGGGCTGGGCGCGATCGGCCAGCATATCGCCCGGCTCGGCGGGGCGCTTGGGATGCGCGTGCTCGGCGTGCGGCGCAGCGGTGGCGCGACGGCCGGCGCGGAGCAGGTGGTCACGCCCGACCGGCTGCTGGAGGTCCTGCCCGAGGCCGACTTCGTGGTGCTCGCGCCGCCGTTGACGCGGGAGACGTTCCACATGATCAGCGAGCGCGAGCTGCGTGCGATGAAACCCACGGCCTACCTGGTGAACGTCGGCAGGGGCAAGCTGATCGACGAAGCGGCGCTGGTGCGCGGCCTGCAGGATGGGTGGATCGCGGGCGCGGGCCTGGACGTCGTCGGCACCGAGCCGCTGCCCCAGGACTCGCCGCTCTGGAGCCTGCCCAACGTCCTGATCACGGCGCACTACGCGGGCGGGTCCCCGCGTTACTACGAACGCGCCATGCCGATCTTCCTGGACAACCTGGGCCGCTACCGCGACGGCCGGCCGCTCCGCAACGTGGTGGACAAGCACAGCGCGTAGTGCCGCCAGCCTTCGGGGGCGCGGGGACAACGAAGGTGTCCTTCGGCTGCAGGGCGGCAGGCGACTGGGGGTTGGGATGGATGAGACACGGTGGGACGACCTGGAGGCGCGCGTGGTGGCGTGCCGGCTCTGCCCCAGGCTGGTGGCGTGGCGCGAGGAGACCGCTCGGGTCAAGCGCCGCTCGTACCGCAATGACGACTACTGGGGCCGGCCCGTGCCGGGCTGGGGCGACCGCCGCGCCCGCGTGCTGGTCGTGGGCCTCGCGCCGGCCGCGCATGGCGGCAATCGGACCGGGCGCATCTTCACCGGCGACAGCTCGGGCGACTTCCTCTTCGCGGCCCTGCACCGTGCGGGCTTCGCCAACCAGCCCCTCAGCCGCAGCCGCGATGACGGGCTCGAGCTCACCGATGTCTACATCGCGGCGGCCGCGCGCTGCGCACCGCCGGACAACAAGCCGCTGCCTGCGGAGCTGGTGGCCTGCCGGCCGTATCTGCGCCAGGAGATCGACCTGCTAGACCACCTGCGCGTCGTCGTGGCACTCGGGCGCATCGCCTACGAGGCCGTGCTGAAGGTCTACGAGGGCGCGCCGGGCTGCGCGGGCCGAGCCGCGCTGCTGCCGCGGTTCGCCCACGCGGCCGCGATCACGCCGGGCCCGGGGTTGCCCCTGGTGATCACCTCGTATCATCCCTCGCGGCAGAACACGCAGACCGGCCGGCTCACCGCGGAGATGTTCGACCGGGTCTGGGCGCTGGCCCGCGCCGCGCTGGCCTGACGGCGTTGCCGCACCCATTACGTTATAATGTCCTGACCAAGCGAAAGGAGCATCTCCATGCGCCGACTGAACGAGATCCAGGCCGCGCTCGCGGACGAGCAGCTGGATGGCTGGCTGCTGTATGACTTCAAAGGGCTCAATCCCATCGCCCTGAGCGTTGCGGGCATTCCCGCGGGCCGGTTCCTGACCCGGCGCTGGGCCTGCTTCATCCCCGCGCGGGGCGAGCCGCGCTGGCTCGTGCACGGCATCGAGGCGGGCGGCATGCGCGACCTGGCGCCCGAGGCGGCCACGTACGTATCGTGGCGCTCGTGGAGCGAAGGGCTGCGCACGCTCGCCGGCGACGCACAGCGGATCGCGATGGAGGTTTCGCCCGGCTGCGCCATCCCCTACATCAGTCGCGTCGATGCCGGAACCCTCGAGCTCGTTCGCAGCCTGGGCCTGGAGGTGGTCACCTCTGCGGATCTGGTGCAGGTGGCCGAGGCGGTGTGGACGCCGGGGCAATTGGCCAGCCACCGCCGCGCCGCAGAGACGCTGGTCGGGATCATGAAGGAGACGTTCGGGCACGTGCGCGCGCGGCTGGCCGCGGACGAGCGCGTGACCGAGTGCGGCGTCCAGGACTTCATGATGCACCGTTTCGCAGACCGCGGGCTGGAGACCGACCATCCGCCCATCGTGGCCGTCAACGCGCACGGGGCAGACCCTCACTTCGCGCCGCGGCGCGCCGCGGACACGGAGCTGCGCTGGGGCGATTACCTGCTGATCGACATGTGGGGGCGGGAGACCGGCCCGGAAAACATCATGGGCGACATCACCTGGGTGGCATTTGCCGGCCGGGAGGTTCCCCACCGCGGCCAGGAGATCTTCGACCTGGTGAGGGCCGCGCGCGACCGCGCGGTGGCCTTCGCACGCGAGCGCCTGCAGGCGGGCCAGACGGTCTACGGCTATGAGGTGGACGACGCCTGTCGCGACGTGATCCGCGCCGGAGGCCTGGCCGACTACTTCTTCCACCGCACCGGGCACTCCATCGGAACCGCGGGGCATGGCAACGGCGTCAATATCGATAACCTGGAGACGCAGGACCGCCGCCGGCTCATGCCGGGCGTCGGTTTCTCCGTCGAGCCGGGCATCTACCTGGCCCACGAGGGGTTCGGTGTGAGACTCGAAATCGACTGCTATGTGAACGGCAATGACGTGGAGGTGACGACGCTGCCCCTGCAGGACGCATGGGTGCTGCTGGGGTGATGTGCGCGTCCCTACTGCAACGACCTGTCTGCCGTGCTAACATCGCATGTCAGGAGGAATGACGCTTTGAAGGTAGTTCGTATGATCTCTCTGCTCGCCGTCGCGGCCCTGCTGGTCGTCGCGGTCGTGAGCTGTTCTTCACCCAATCAACGACGCCAGGGCGGGGAGTGGACGCCCGCGCCCATCACCGGCGCCCTGGCCATCGGGACGGCCGCGCCCCCGCTGCCGACCCTCGCGCCGGCGGCCGGAACGGCCGCCCAGGCGCCCGCGATCCCACCGCTGGCGATTGCCACGCCGGTCGTCGTGGCGCCCACCGCCGTTCCGAGCGCTGTGCCGGCGGTGAGGGTGCCGACCTCTCTCGCGCCGACCAGCGCCGCGCAGGCGCCCGCTGCCGTACTGCCCACCGCAACGCCCGATCGCACTCTCGTGATCATCCGCGAGGAGGACGTCCTGACGGCGGTGTCGTCCGGCGCGACCGCGGAGAGCGGCGCCACCCTGGAGGGCATCGCTGTCGATTTCACCGCGGATGGCCGCATGGTCCTGGGTGCGACGCGCGTGGGATACGGCTTCATCACCGCGGAGAACGTCACGATCGGCGGCCGGCTCCTCGCAGTGGATGGAAGGCTGGAGTTCCAGACCGAGTCAGTCAGCCCGCGCGGCATCGTGACCTCGATGATCCCGCCCATGATGAACCAGGCGCTTCACCAGTATACCTCCCAGTGGTACATCGAAGAGGTGCGCACGCTGGACGGGCGTCTCGAGTTGCGCGTCCGGTAACGTCCATGGATCCGATCCTGAATGAAAAACTGGCTCGCGTGACCGGGACCCTGCGGGGGCTCGGCCGCGTGGCCGTCGCCTACTCGGGCGGCGTCGACAGTACGCTGGTGCTCAAGCTGGCGCACGACGCGCTCGGCGGTAATGTGGTCGCAGTCACCGCGTCGTCGCCGAGCATCCCCGGCTACGAGCGCGAGGCCGCGGCGCAAATGGCAGCCGAGATCGGCGCGCGCGTGCTGTGGATCGACACGCACGAGCTGGAGGACGAGCGCTACAGCGCGAATCCGGTCAATCGCTGCTACTTCTGCAAGACCCACGTCTTCGGCGACCTGGCCGCGGCCGCGCGGCGGGAAGGCTACGAGATCCTTCTCGACGGCACGAATGCCGACGACGTGGGTGACTTTCGTCCGGGCATGCAGGCCGCGGCCGAGCAGGGCGCTCGAAGCCTGCTGCGGGAGGCCGGCATTACCAAGGCCGAGGTCCGCGCCGCTGCGCGTGAGCTGGGCCTGTCCAACTGGGACCTGCCGTCCGCACCGTGTCTTTCGTCCCGCGTCCCTTACGGCACGCCGATCACGCCGGAGACGCTGGAGAAGGTTGGCCGGGGCGAAT
Organism: uncultured Anaerolineales bacterium; assembly: GCA_964566325.1. Lineage (GTDB taxonomy): Bacteria > Chloroflexota > Anaerolineae > CG2-30-64-16 > CG2-30-64-16 > JALOOB01. The sequence goes on along the minus strand of CAZMIS010000292.1, from coordinate 802 downwards.
GGGCCCTGCGCGAGCGCGGCTTCCGCGAGGTCCGCGTGCGCCATCACGGGAACGTGGCGCGAATCGAGGTGCCCGTCGCGGAGTTCGACCGCCTGCTGGCGCAGCGCGAGGAGATCGTCGCGGCGCTCAAGGCTGCCGGTTACACGTACGTGGCCCTCGACCTGGTAGGACTGCGCTCGGGCAGTCTCAACGAAGGGATTGCGCATGGACGAGGAGAAGCTGCGGGCGCTGCTCGCTGAGGTTGCCGCGGGTGGCGTCGCACCCGCCCAGGCACTGGAGCAGCTGCGCAATCTGCCTTACGAGGACCTGGGCTTCGCTCAGCTGGACCTGCACCGCGCGCTGCGGCAGGGGCTGCCGGAGGTGGTCTTCTGCCAGGGAAAGGCGCCGGAGCATGCGGTCGCGATCTTCGAGCGGCTGTGGGCCAACCATGACCGTGTGATGGGCACGCGCGCCACGCCCGAGCTCGCCGGGCTGATCCGCGCACGCCTGCCCGAGGCGCACTACGATCCCCTGTCCCGGCTCGTGACCCTGGCCCGCGAGCCGCTCCCGCCGCCGCCCGCGGATGCTCCCTATGCGTTGATTGCCGCGGCGGGCACGGCCGACCTGCCGGTGGCCGAAGAGGCCGCGCAGACGCTGGCGTTCTACGGGAGCCGCGTCGTGACGGCCTACGATGTCGGCGTGGCCGGCATCCACCGCCTGCTGAATCGCCGCGCGGAGGTGAGCGGTGCATCCGTCATCATCAGCGTCGCGGGCATGGAGGGCGCGCTGACCAGCGTGATCGGCGGCCTGGCCGCGTGCCCGG
>CAZMIS010000291.1:0-5837 GCA_964566325.1 uncultured Anaerolineales bacterium | reverse complement strand
CCGTTCGCCAGCAGCGCGATGCCATCGCCGGTCTGGCGCAACTCGACGTGCTGAATGTTGGCGGCCTTCATCCAGGCAGGATAGAAGGGATCGATGCGGTACTGGCTGAGATCCAGGGCGAAACCGAGACCCTTCGCGATCTCCTCCAGAGCCACGCCCTCGACGCCCGGATTGCCCTGCTCATCGAAGGTGATCACGATGCGCGGAAGTGCGACGACGAAGACCTCGCCTGACTCGGTTTCCGGAGCCGCGGCAGGCACGATAGCTGGACCACACGACGCGATCAACAGGCCGGTGAGAATCAAGACGATCAAAGCTAACCTACGCATTACGAGCCTCCTTCATTGGATGATACTTAATGCAGCTCGGCCGGGATCTCGGTCTCCCCCGCAGCGAGCGGCACTCGCAGCAGAACGCCCAGATCAGCCCGGTCGAGGTAAGGCGCAATTTGCTGAATCAGCGGCAGCATTTCTGTGTCAGGCATCAATCGCGCAACGAGATCGACCATGTTCGCCAACAGCTGGGTATCCCAGATCAGCTTTGGCAGTGGTTCGTTGTTAACATAGACGTAAGCACCGTCCGGTTTGGTACGGATTTCCAGATGTTGAAGGCCATTTTCCTGAAAATTCGTCAGTAACTCGGGTGACATGCGGCCGATTCCGCCCACGCCCAGGGCGGCCAGGTCCGCAGGGGAAAGCCCCATGATGCCGGCCTCGCCCTGGTCGTCGTAGCGCAACTCGAATTTGATGATGGCGGACGGCGGCTCGGTGGTGACGGTCGGCGTGAAGCTCCGCACCGTGCGAGTGTCCACGAAGGGGATTTCTGCGACCTCCGGCGAACGGGGGAGGCGCAAGACGACGTCCAGGCCGAAGCGTGTCACGATCGGGAGGACCGTCCGGATGGTCGACGCGTTCGGCACCTCGAGCGCATCCAGCACGTCGAGCACGCGGCTGAGAGAATCCTGCGACCAGCCAAGGTGGGGCAGCGGCTGGCCATCGACGAAGAACATCAAACGGTCGCCCACGGACGCGACCTCGATGTGCTGAACGCCGGCCCCGGTGAGTTGATCGACCAGATCCTTCGGGAGACTGAACCCGGAGACATCCACTCCAACCGCGCTGAGCAGGCCCGGTGAGATACCAAGGACGGTCGGTGCGCCGTCTGCATCGACATCCACCACGATGCGCGGCAGTGCGATTTGGAATATCTCGCCTTTGGGGGTCGTCAGCCCCGTCGGCGCCTCGACGCCCTCGCCCCCACATCCGGCGAGGATGACCGCGAATACCAGAACAAGAAGACCCAGTCGTTGTCTCATGACGCACCTCATCCTTAGCTCACACAATTCAAGGCCGGCGATTCTGCTGTCCATTATAGAACATCCTGTGCCGGAACACAAGGAGTTTCGCGACTTTCCGGCCATTCCCGACGCGGCGGGAACCGACATCGAAGGGGTAGGGGCGCAGCATACTACGCACCTACAGTACGGACGGGCAGCCGGGCCGGCTATGCGCACGATCTGCTGCGCCCGACAGCCTGGATCAGCCCTGCAACGCCTCCCAGACCTTCTGGCTGGTCAGCGGCATGCTGTCGATCCGGACGCCGGCTGCGTCGAACACCGCGTTGGCGATGGCCGGTGCGGTCGGCACCATGGGATGTTCGCCGACGCCGCGTGCGCCGAACGGACCGTCATCCTGCGGCACCTCGACGATGATATTCTCCGTCTCCAGCGGTGCATCGACCGCGGTGGCGATCCGATAATCGGTGAAATTGGGATTGCGCGGCCGGCCGCGATCGAGGATGATGCTCTCGAGCAACGCCGTGCTCATCCCCTGCACCGCGCCGCCCTCCATCTGCGTTCGGACCATCTCCGGGTTGATGGCCCTGCCGACGTCGAACGCGGACACGATCTTCAGCACCTGCAGCTCGCCGGTCTCGGTGTCCACCTCGACCTCGACTGCCTGCGCGCCCGTGGTGAAGTGAACCACGGCGCGCGGACCCTGCCCGGTCTCCGCGTCCAGCGGCGTGACGTAGTCCGGCATGAAGCGTCCCTGCGCCACCGCCAGCGCGCCGACGAAGGTGCCGTCCTTGCGCTGGACGCCGTAGATCGCGATGTCCTTCAGCGGGACCGATTCCTCGGTCTTGTAGCTGACCACCATGCCGTCGATGATGTCGAGGTCATCGATGTCTTCTCCCCAGGCCTCGGCCACCGCGGTGAGCACCTGCACGCGCGCGGTCTCCGCCGCGCGCAACACCGCGTTGCCCATGCTCCAGGTCAGCCGCGATGCGACCGTCTGCCACTCGTAGGGGCTGTAATCCGTGTCCACGGTGTTGACCCGGACGTCGGTCACCTTGATGCCGAGGCCTTCGGCCGCAAACTGGGCCATCGCGGTCAGCGCGCCCTGGCCGATGTCGACGCCCCCGATGCTCACCGTTGCGGTGCCGTCCTCGTTCAGCCGCACCAGCGCGCTGGATCCGGGGTTCGGCGGCATGGCGGGCGCCTTCCACATGGCCGCGAGGCCCTTGCCCCTGACCTTGTGCGGGCCGGCAGGCGCGCTGGGCTGGCCCCAGCCGATCGCCTCGGCCGCCTTGCTGATGCACTGGCTGAGCCCCGTCGGGTGCATGGTCATGCCGGTGAGGGTTTCGTCGCCGTCCTTCAGGCAGTTCTTCAGGCGCACCTGCACCGGATCGAGGCCAAGCTTGTGCGCCATCACGTCGATGTGCTGTTCGATGCCGAAGTGGATCTCGGGCATGCCGAAGCCGCGCATGGCGCCGCCAACGGGATGGTTCGTGTAGACACAGTAGCTGTCGACGTGAATGTTGGGCACGAAGTACGGGCCCGTGCCGGAGTAGCCGGCCGCGCGCGCGATGTTGACGCCGTATTCCGTGCTGGCGCCGCCGTCCCAGTAGAACGTGTTCTGCATCGCGGTGATCCGGCCGTCCCGCGTCATGCCCATGCGGATGGTCGCGACCAGGCCCTGGCGCACGAAGGTCGTGTAGAACTCCTCCTCGCGCGTCATGCGCAGCTTGACCGGCCGGCCCTTGGCGCGCAGGGCGAGGGCAACTGCCGCGCCTTCCATGCTGACGCCGGCCTTGCAGCCGAATCCGCCGCCGACGTTCGGCGTGATGACGCGCAGCCGCGAGTGGTTGATGTGCAGCGCCTTTGCGATCAGGTTGCGCTGCGCGAACGGTGACTGGCTCGAGGACCAGAGGGTGATCTTGCCGTTCGGATCCTGTTGCGCCACGCAGACGTGGGTCTCGAGCGGCACGTGCTGGACGTGGGGCACGCGGTACTTGTGCTCGAAGACCAGGTCGGCCTCGGCCCAGCCCCGGTCCATATCGCCCTTGCGCACCTTCATCCAGTTGGAGACATTGGTGCCGGGCTGCGGGAAGACGAACGGGACGCACTCGTAGGACCCGAGGTCCGGGTGGAGGAGGGGCGCGTCCGGCGATGCGCCGTACTCCGGGTCGAAGACGCCCGGGAGCTCCTCGTATTCCACCTCGATCAGGGCGACGGCCTGCTCCGCGATTTCCTTGGTGTCCGCGGCCACGGCCGCGACGGCCTCGCCGACCGCGCGCACGCGGTCGAGCGCGAAGATGCGGCGGTCCTTCAGATACAAGCCCATATAGCCCGGGAAGTCTTCGCCCGTGACGACGACGCGCACCCCGGGCAGCGCACGCGCCTTGCTCGTGTCGATGCGGACGATAAGGCCATGGGCGATGGGGCTGCGTTTCAGCGCACCCCACAGCAGGTTCGGGCCGAACTGGATGTCGTCGACGTACGTCGCAGCGCCGGTGACCTTGTCCCGCCCCTCGATGCGTTCGGGGCTGGTGCCGACAACGTGGGTCTTCTGATGCTCGGTCATTGCACGGGCTCCTTGCGGCCGGCGCGTGCCGCCATCTCGATGGCGTCGATGATGCGGATGTACCCCGTGCAGCGACACAGGTTGCCCACCAGGGCCTCGCGGATCTCCGGCTCCGTGGGATCGGGATTGCGGTCCAGCAGGGCACGAGCGTTCACCAGGATGCCCGGCGTGCAGAATCCGCACTGGGTGGCGCCGGTCGCGACGAAGGCCTCCTGGAGCGGGTCGAGCTGCGCGTCCGACGCCAGGCCCTCGATCGTGGTGATCGCGGCCCCGTCGGCCTCCGGCGCGAGGACCATGCAGGAGTTGACCGGCTCGCCGTTCATCAGCACGGCACAGGCGCCGCATTCGCCGGCCTCGCAGCCATTCTTCGTGCCCGTCAGCACCAGCTGCTCCCGCAGGACCTGCAGGAGCGTGTGATGCGGCTGCACGTCGAGGTCGTAGTGTTCACCGTTGACCGTGAGTTGGATGCGATGCGTCATGACTGTCCTCCGGTCAGCGGTGGGGTAGGTCTGCTTGCCGGTTCGAGGTCGGCCAGGACCTTCTCGATGCCGCGGCGCGCCAGCACCTGCACCATCGCGCGACGGTAGGCGGCGCTGCCGCGGATGTCATCGATCGGCCGCGCGGCCTTGCCGGCCAGCTCCGCGGCCCGGGCGACACCTTCAGGTGATGCATCCTCCCCCAGTGAACGCTCAGCGTCCAGCGCGCGCAGGGGGGTCGGGCCGGCCGCGCCGATGGCGATCCGCCAGGTGGCCGCGTCCGCGCTCGCCGCGCAGTTGACCGCCACGCTGACCATCGAGATGTCGCCGATCTTCGTCCGGCCGAGCTTGTTGTACGCGCCGGCGGACCTGCCCGCCGCGGGCGGCAGGTGGACGCCGATGAGGAACTCGCCTGCCTGCAGCACGGTGCGGCCGGGGCCGGTGAAGAAGTCATTCATCGGCACGCGGCGCACGCCCGCAGGGCCGTAGATCTCCGCGACGGCTTCGAGGCACAGCAACGCGGGCGCGGTGTCGGCCGCGGGGCTGGCATTGCAGAGGTTGCCGCCGATCGTCGCGCGGTTGCGGAGCTGGTAGGATGCGACCGAGTTGCAGCCCTCCGCCAGCACGCCGTAGTGTTCGAGGACGACCCCGTGCAGGCCGACCTGGTTCATCGTGCATGCGGCCCCGATCACCAGCCAGCCGTCGTCGCTGAGCCGGATCTCGCGCATGCCGGGCAGGTGCTTGAGATCGACGACCCGGTCCGGCTTGAGAAAACCGCCGCGCATCCGAATGATAAGGTCCGTGCCGCCCTGAAAGGCGCGCACGGACCCGTCACCGGCGGCCAGCAGCGCACTGGCCTCCGCGAAATCCTGTGGAACGACATAGTCAAAGGGTTGCAACGTTGCTAACCTCCGTGATGCGGGGGACAGGGGATCGGGGGTCGGGGACTGGGGATCGGGGATTGGGAATCGGCGCCTGGTCCCAACTCCCCAGTCCCTATTCCCTACTCCCCAGTCCCCAGTCCCCAGTCCCAATTCCCCAGTCCCTACGCCCTAAAACTCGATATTGCTGCGCTCCTTCACGCCGAACGCGGATGGCGGGAGCAGGACGAAGAGCAGGTTCAGCAGGATGCCGACGATGGCCGAGAACACGATGGCCGGGATGCCGTTCGGGAAGAGCACCGGGATGTGGAACGGGAAGAGGCCGTCCTTCAGGCCCATCGCGCCGCCGATGCCCAACACCAGGATGGTCGCCCCGATGGCCAGGTTCTTCGGATCGAACAGGTTGACGCGCTCGCTCTGGATCAGCGCAACGCCCTGCTTGCCGATGACGCCGAACAGGTAGATGGAGAGGCCGCCGATGACCGCCACCGGGATGGTGTTGATCAACGCGGCGAGCTTGCCGACGAAGCCGAGCAGGATCGCGAAGCCCGCGGCGGTGAACAGCACGGGCACCGAGTAGTTGCGCGTGATGGCCATCAGCGAGTTGTTCTCGCCGT
>CAZMIS010000290.1:0-5843 GCA_964566325.1 uncultured Anaerolineales bacterium | reverse complement strand
CGGAGCGAGTAGACGGGAATGATCCTGCCGTGCAGGTTCACGGCTCCCACATCTCGTCCACCTCGGGTGCGCCCAGGACCGCGGCGAAGTACACCTTGTGCGCCGCGCGGCCCTCGAAGGTCGCGGCCAGGCTCCGATTCGCCTCGGGCCGCGCGGAGAAGAGCAGCACGCCGGACGTTTCCGCATCCAGTCGCTGGTGCATCCCGAGCCGCGCCACGCCCTCCTGCCGCTGGACGATGCGCAGGGCATCGCCCCCGAACGGGTCCGACGGGTCGGGCGCATGGGTCGGGATGCCCGCGGGCTTGTCGACCACAATGATGTCGTCGTCCCGGTACAGGACCTTGATCCTCATGATTTGGCCTCTGAAGACCTCCGAGGCGGTCTCGGAGGTCTCGGTCGATTCAGGTTACGGCGCCAGGCGAGTGAGATCCCTGGGAAACAGCGTCGCCAGGCGGATGTTCTCCAGCCCCAACAGCTGCATGATGAACCGCTCCAGGCCGATCGCGAAGCCACCGTGGGGCGGCATGCCGTATTTGAACGCCTCGAAGTAGGTCTCGAACGGCGCAAGGTCAGTGTACCCGCGCGCGGCCGCGCTGTCCAGGTAATCCTGGTACAGGTGCAGCCGCTGGCCGCCCGTCACCAGCTCCGTGCCGCGGAAGAGCAGGTCGAAGGAGTTGGAGTAGCGCGGATCGCTGCGGTTCGGATGCGTGTAGAAGGGTCGCTTGCCCATGGGGTAGCCGGTGACAAACAGGAAGTCCGAGCCGTGCTCCTGCTTCGCCCACTCGCCCAGCCAGCGCTCGTGCTGGGGCGCCAGGTCCGGCTCGCCCCGGCAGTCCTCGCCCCACCTCTGCAGGATCAACTCCTGCGCCTCTGGGAAGTAGATGGCGGGAAACTCCGCGGGCATGGCGGGCAGCCGGACATCCAGTTGCGCCAGCTCCGCGGCGTGATGTGCCTGCAGGTGATCCAGGATGCCGCGAATGACCCGGGTCAGCATGGCCATCACGTCGCGATGGTCGCTTATGAAGCCCATCTCCACGTCCAGGCTGACATACTCGTTGATGTGCCGGATCGTATCGTGCGGCTCCGCGCGGAAGACCGGCCCCACCTCGTAGACGCGCTCGAACACCCCGACCATGATCTGCTTGTAGAACTGGGGGCTCTGGGCGAGATACGCGGTGCGGTCGAAGTACTTGACGCCGAACACGTTGGCGCCGCCCTCGGTCGCCGCCTCGACGAGCTTGGGCGTCTGGATCTCGGTGAAGCCCAGGTCGTTCAACGTGGCGCGAAATCCCGCCATGACGCCTGCGGAGAGCCGGAAGAGTGCGCGCTTCTGTCCGTGGCGCAGGCCGATCACCGCGTGGTCCAGAAACGTCGGCAGGCCTGCCTTCAGTTCGGGCTTGTTCAGCGAAAAGGGCAGCGCGTCGTGCACCGGCGAGAGGATTTCGATCTGCGGGCGACGGATTTCGACGCCGCCCGGCGCCTGCGCCTCCGCCACCGCGTCGCCGGTCACGCGGAGCACGGTCTCCGGCAGAAGGCCTTCCAGGCCGGCCAGCGTCTCAGGTGCGTCGATGACCACCTGCACGATGCCGCGCACGTCGCGCAGCAGGAGGAAGTTGATGCCGCCCAGCCGGCGCAGTGTGTGCAGCCACCCCGCCAGGTGAACGCGTTCGCCGATGTGCGAGCCGACCTCGGTGGTATAAATCCGGTCCATGGGGCACCCCCTCGCGAGAATTAAAAATACGCGCTCACCCCGTCCAAGGACGAGGAGCGCGCTCGCGGTGCCACCTTGGTTCGCCGGAACCTCACGATCCCGGCCTCACCGGTCAACCCTGACCCTGCCAGGTAACGGCTGGCGCCGGCAAAGGCCTACGACTCGCTATACGCTCGTCTTTCGGCCCCGCAGCTCCGGAGTGTCTTTCCGGGATGGCGCAGGCGGCACTCACAGCAGCGGCCGCTCTCTGGACTGCGTCGGGTCCCCGTACTCTCTCCATCCACGCTTTTGAATGTCCGCCGGCACGCGGGCCCTGCACGAGCCACGCCTGCCAAGCCGTGCGAGGATATCACGCGTTCGGTGCGCTGTCAATTGCGCGCGAGCCGAGACCGACCCGCACGAACAGCGCCGGCCAGATGTAGATCGCCCAGAACATGGTCAGCCCATAGCGCACCATGCGCAGCGCCAGGCCGAGCGCCAGGGGCTCGGACGGGAAGACCAGCCGCAGCCCCATCCAGATCGCCAGGATCCCCAGCACCCCGACGACGTAGCGCACGGTGCGCTGCCAGGCCGGGCCGGCCACGGTGAACCGGACGGTGCGCGCCTCGAGGGCGAGGCCGATCCACAGCCCGATCACCAGCCCGGTGAGGTTGGCGGCCTCGTTCATCGACGTGCGGATCCCTTCGGCGTAGAACAGCGCATAGGCGCCGGTATCGCGGACCGGCAGGCGCAGCGCCAGGAGGTTGAGCCCCAGCAGCAGCCCGCCCACGAGGATCGCCAGCACCACGTGCTGGAGCAGCGTCCGCCGGGCGAGCCAGCCGCCCACCGCGCGTTGCGCCCACAGGTAAACCACCAGCGTGACCAGGCCGACAAGGATGCCCACCAGCACGTCGCCGGGGAAGTGAACGCCGAGGATGATGCGTGACAGGGAGACGAGGAGGATGAACACGATCAGCCCGATGACCGACAGGAGGCGGGACGGGCCCGCGATGCCGCCGCGACTGACGTGGCGCGCGAGGTCGCCGTAGAGCACCGTGCCCGTCTGGGCGTGGCCGCTGGGAAACGAGAAGCTGCGGATGGGGTCCGCGCCCAGCGCGGGATCCAGCCAGAAGGGGCGCGGCACCTTGAAGATGCACTTCAGCAGCGTGTTGCCCGCGCCCGCAGCGATGAGCAGCACCCCCAGGTCGATCCCCAACCGCTTGTTGATGCTCCAGAAGATCAGCGAGACGAACAGCAGGAACCAGGCTTCGTCGCCGAAGAAGGTGATGACCTCCATCGGCTCACGCAGCCACTCCGCGAACTGCTGGACGCGAAACACCAGTTCCGTGCTCCAGAGGATGGATCCGTCCATGATTGCCTCTCCTCCACGGGCTTACTGGTCCTGCGCGACATCCCCCTGCACCCAGGTGCGGAACAGGTCGTCCATGCTCCTGCCCGCGATCTCATCCACCAACGCCTGAAACTGGTCCACGGATGCGATCCGCCACCGATACTGGCGGAGATACGTGCGCAGCAGCTCCTCGAACTTCGTTGCGCCCAACTCCTCCCGCAACGTATCGAAGAACAGCGCACCTTTGCCATAGACCACCATCTCGTAGTCCCGCTTGTAATCCCACACGGGCATGCCGATGGGCTGGTCCGCATCGCGGCGTTTCATGCTGTTGACGGGCAGTTCCCAGCGCAGGTCGCGCAGATCCTGGGCGGTCTGGTCGCCGTAGCGACCCTGGTAATAGTAGTACATGGAGTATTCGGCCAGGCCTTCGTCCAGCCACGGCGTGCGCACCTGGTCGCTGCCCACCTGGTTGTACCACCACTGGTGCGCCACCTCGTGGACCACAAGGTTCTCCAGGTCCTTCTGATAGAGGCCGTATACCTGGCTCCCGATCAGGCTGATGGCCGGGAACTCCATGCCCTTGAAGGTCAACGGCGCCTGGACGATGGCCATGTCGCGATAAGGATAGGGACCGAACCGGTCGCTGTAGATCTGCAGCGCTGCGACGGCGTGGTAGAGCCCGGTGCGAGCCGCATCCGCGTTCTCCGGGGTGAAGTAGGAGCGCACGCGGGTGCCCAGCGACTCGATCTCCATGATCTGGAACCGCGGACTGAGCAGCGTCGTGAACTCGCGCGCGGGGCCCAGCGCGTAGCGTGCAGTGGTCCAGCCGAGCGAGTCCGTCGTCCGCGTGATCTCCGTGCCGGTGGCCACGATCACCTGGTCTGCGGGAAAGATCAGGTTCACGTTGTGGAGCGCGGCATCATGAAATCCGACATCGCCCTGCGGGTGAGGCACGTCGAGCGCCCACTCCTCGCCGCGCCTCGCCGCCAGGATGGGATAGAAGCCGGTGAGGGAGGTGATGTCTTCGTTCTGGCCGAAGATCGTGTACTCGCCCGGCTGGCTCAGGTGCGTGACCTTGCCGCGGTAGGAGAGCCAGACGTGTGCGCGCGCGCCACTTTTGATCGGCTCGGTCAGCACCACCTGGACGGCCGTGCGCGAGTCGTTGGGCGCGAAGTTCACCGTCTTGCCGTTGACCCGCGCGCCCGTCACCTCCAGGCTGCCGCCGAAGAACTGCAGGTTGGGATAGGTGCGGAAGTACAGCTCCTGCAGCGGGAGGGTGGACGAGATCGTCAGGTCCAGGTCGAGCGAGCCGGTGTAGACGCGCGCGACGGGATTGATCTGCACCGTCATGCTGTAGTGGGGCATCGCCCCCAGTTCGTCATCCGTGACCGAGGTCGCGGGCGCCCACGACTGCCGGATCTCCACGTACGGATCGACCGGTTCCTGAAAGAGCGTGCAGGACGCCAGAAGCAGCGCGGCGAGGAGGACGGTGACGGCCAATGCCAGCGCCGGTGCAGCCGGTCGAAATCGATGGGTTGGTCCAACCGCTGGCCCGCGCCGATTCTCACCCATGGAGGCCTCCTGGCAGTGGTGCGAAGATGAATAGAGTATATCATAAAATTGACAAGGACAGAATCAACCCGGACGGCAGAAGTCCTGGGTCAGTTCATTCTCACCGCCAGGCGACTGGAAGTCGCAGCGACCTCTGCAAAGTCTCCTTCGGAGACTTGTATGCCTTCGGCTATTTCAGGTCGGCCGGCTTGCCTGTTGCTCCGCAAACGGTGCTATAATGGCTGCACAATACCGATGGAGCTCGCCATGCCCCTCTCCCTTCCCGAAGTGGAACACGTCGCAACACTGGCCAAGCTGGATCTGACCGAGGAAGAGAAGGCCTTGTTTCGGGAGCAGCTCTCCGCCATCCTGGACTACGCGGCGGCCGTGCAGCGCGTGGACACCTCTGCTGTCCCGCCCACCGCGACCGTTCTCTCCCTGCGCAACGTGATGCGTGAGGACGACGTCCGGCCCTCCCTGCCCGTGGAGGATGTGCTTGCGAACGCGCCCGAGGCGCGCGACGGGTTCTTCGTCGTCTCCGCCATCCTGGGGAAGAGCTGACCTCATGTCGTTGCCCGCCCTGACCATCCACGAAGCCGCGCGGCTCCTGGCCGCGGGCGAGATCAGCGCGACCGGGCTGACCGAGGCCGTGCTCGATCGCATCTTCAGCGTGGACAACGCGATCAAGGCCTACCTGACCTTGACGCCCGAGCTGGCCCTGGAAGGCGCGCGGGCCGCAGACGCGAGGCTGGGCGAGGCCCGCCGCGCCGGCACGGCCGCGGACCTGCCGCCACTGACCGGTATCCCGCTCGCGATCAAGGACGTGATCACGGTGGAGGGCGTCCCGCTCACCTGCGGCTCGCGCATCCTGGATGGGTATGTCCCGCCCTACGGCGCGACGGTCGTCGACCGCCTGGTCTCGGCCGGCGCGGTGATCCTCGGCAAGACCAACACCGACGAGTTCGCGATGGGGTCCAGCACGGAGAACTCCGCATATTTCACCACGCGCAACCCGTGGGACCTGACCCGCGTGCCGGGCGGATCGAGCGGCGGCAGCGCGGCCGCGGTGGCTGCGGACCTGTGCCTGGCCAGCCTGGGCAGCGACACCGGCGGCAGCGTGCGCCAGCCCGCGAGCCTCTGCGGCGTGGTCGGGCTGAAGCCCACCTACGGCCGCGTGAGCCGCTACGGCCTGGTGGCCTACGCGTCGTCCTTCGACCAGATCGGGCCGCTCGCCAAGGACGTGACGGA
>CAZMIS010000289.1:0-5849 GCA_964566325.1 uncultured Anaerolineales bacterium | reverse complement strand
GTGCGGGAGGGGCGCGTGGCCGCTTGTGACCACTTAGAGTCCGTTGACTCTGTGGAGAACCTTCGGGAGAGTCTGTAGGTCGCTCCGTGCACGCCTTCCGCAGCGTCCACGCGGACGAGCCAGGCGCTCTCAGCGTCTTGGGTGTCCTCGGGGCAGCTGAGGGCGATGAGGGCGAGACGGCAGGCTTCTCGTCCATATCCGGTGTCACGGGCGAGACGGCGAATGTCGACCTCGACGATCTGGCGGGCGGCCTGGACGCAGTAGAGCGCCACGGCGCGCAGCACGGCGCGGTGGCTGTAGCGGCCGCGAGCTGCGCGGGCTCCACGGGAGTGGCCGTCGAGACCCCAGAGCCCAGGCATGGCGTCGGCGCGGGCCTCGGCGGTCTGAACCGCGCGGGTGACAGCGATCGCGCGCGCTTGGAAGTCCTCATCGTGGGCGTCGCCGGCGACCGGGTTGGATGCGACGTAGTAGACCATGCGGGCCCAGTCGGCCGCGAGGCGACGCTGGGCGACGCTGGAGGGCACCGGGACGCGTCCGGAGGCGCCGGGACGGCTGCGGGCGTGCTCGAGGGCGGGGGAGTGCTCGAGTAGGGCCGCGACATCGGCGTAGCGCCAGCGTGCCCGGGCAAGGCCGGCGAGCACTGCTGCTTGAGTGGTGGAGCTGTCGTCGGCCGGGGCTTCGGCGATGAGGGTGCGAATGCGGGCGCTGGGTTCTCGACGCTTGCCGACGAGATAGGGGTGGCCCAGCTCGTCCCGTGCCATTCCGCGCACGATGCTGACCGGCGCGGTGGGGATCTCGGCCCCGACGTCGACGAGAAACTCGCGAAGCAGAGCGAGCTCATCGAGGGTGGTGGTTGCGCGCTGCAGCGTGGTGATTGACCCGCGGGCGATGGTGGAGGCGCCGCCGGTGCGGTGTGGGGCTCCTGGGGGGCGCACGCATCCGGTGTCGGGGTTGCTGAGCGGGCTCTTGTCGAGGGAGGGCAGGAGGCTTCCGGCGAGGTCTGCCAATTCGCGGACTAGTCGGGGGTCGGTGGCCTCGTCGAGGGTGATCCAGACGTGTCGGCCGCCAGTGGGCCCTGACACGGTGATCAGGTGTTCGATGTTGAGTTCGTCGAGCCAGAGGCTGAGTTTGCCGGCGTCGTGGGCGGCGTTGCCCCTGCTGGCGTCGAGGTCGAAGCAGAGGTACACGTAGCCGTGCTGGTCTGCCAGATACATCGCCCAAGGGCCGGCGGGCCGAGGGCCCGTGATCGCGGCCGTGCTGGCGTAGGCGTTGCTGTAGGGACCGCCGTGGCTTTCGAGCACGGCGGTTCGCACGCGATCGCGGGGACTGATCGCGCGGGTGAGCTCCCAGGACTCTTCAGGGGTCAGCGACACGCCTGCAGGAAAATCACCCTGCATTCGCTGTCGTTGGACGTGTGTGTGGGTTACTATCGCTTCATCACCCCTTCGGGGCATGGAAAAACCCTCCGGTCTTTCCGGCTTCGTTTGGAGGAGCTCAAACCTGCAGGTCGCCAAACTCACAAGGTTCGAGCTAAGACTTCGGGAAGGCCGCCGTCAGGCGGCCTTCTTCTTCTTTTAAGCGGCTGGGATATGCAGCTCCTCTTGCTGGGGGCGGGGTCCCTCGACGACGGGAAGTCGGCCGTGGTTCGCCAGCTGCTCCCGGAAGAAGGATTCGAGGTAGTACGCCAGCGAAACTCCGCTGGTGGCGGCAGCTTGCTCGATGCCCTCTCGGACCTCGAGTGACACCCGTGCTTGAAGAGACACGGTAGGCACCGGATTCCTGCGGCTCCGGGGGGCACGACCACGAACTGCACTCATGGCTGGAATACTGCCGCGCTTAATGCATGCATTAAGCGCAATCGGCGGCGTGTCGTCGAAAACGTTCACGGCGTCATCCGACCTTCATGATCAGACGGTGGTGCGCTGATTCGAGCTAGCGAGGAGAGTCTCGCGCAGCTCCGACTTGTGGACAGTCCAGCGGCCGGAAACTTGGTAGCCGGGTATCTGCTCGTCGGTGAGCCATTTGCGAATGGTCTGCTTGGTCTTGCCGAAAAGTTCCATCAACTCGGCCATGCCGAGTTGATCTTCATAGGTCGCGAGCGGGTCGCTAATGACTGTTTCCGCTGACGGTGTGTTTCGCCTACTGGCCAGCCAGGCACGGAACTCCCCCTGGAAAACGATCCAGGATCGACCGATGAAGTGGCCGGGGATGGTCCCGTCTTGCAGTCGGCGAAGGACAGTGGTTTCGCTCATGCGGACGATCAGGGCGATCGCCTGAAGGGTGAGCGGGTTGGGCAGCTGCGCCCAGTAGTCATCGTCCATCAGGGGCACGTCAGTCGGCGGCCACGGCGGCGCGGTCGAGCTGTCGGGTGCAGCTCGGTACGGATCGGGTTCATGTAGGTCATTATCCCGAACGGCCATTCCGGGTCCGTGGAGCTCGCTCATCGCGTTTCCCCCTCGCTGACGGCACTGATCGCCACGGTGCAGGTGACATCGGTGCCAAGGTGCAGCAGGTCGCCGTCGAGCAGTTCGTAGGGCTCACCGGTCGTGAGCTCGAACCGTCCTTGAGATGGGCGCGTAACGGCTGTGCCGTTGCCGGCGCCTCGATCGCTGACGGTGAGCGTCTCGCCTTTCCAACCGATGTCCGCGTGCGCGCGAGACACGGTGCGGCTGTGATCGGAGACGACCACAAGCTGGGATCCGCCCGGGTCGGGAACCACCGAGCCGGGGTTCCGCCCGACGATTGCGGGGGGACCGATCATCGCGGAGTCGCCGGTTGAGAACTTGAGCAGGGCGACTCGCGTGCCTGCCACGGGCAGATGCGCGCTGGCGTCGCGCGGAAGTGCTGTCGCGGGCTCCGCGAGCTGATCAATCAAGGCGGTTGTCGAGCCTGTCGCCTGTTCTGGCTTGGTGGCCGTGAGGAGCCCGGGGCGTCGCTGAGCGATGCCGGTCTTCGGCGCTGGACGCCCTTTCACGGGTGCGGGTGCCAGGTCGACGACCTCGCCGTCTGGGTAGACGCCGAGCTTCCACTCCCCATCTGGGTCGGTGGTGGTCATCCGCACGCCGCGGCCGAGGCGCGCGGCCACCGCGATCGCGTAGGCCGTGACCTGGGCGCGGGTGTCTTGGAGGTCGCCGGCCGGGTAGTTCCGGTGGTCCCCGGCAACGTTGACGTGGGCGCTGCCGTCCCGATGCACGGTGACGTGCACGACCGGGTAGCTGGGGATTCTTGGGTCGTTCATCAGTAGGTCCTTCTGCAACTGTCCGAGGCGCACAGCGTGAGACCAAATGCCTCGTAGAACTGTTCGGGGTCGACGAATCCGGCGGGGCCGCCGATGGATTCCGATCGCGGCAGCTCGGCGATCGCGGGATTGGTGTTTCCTGCCACGCTGATCGCGAGGTGCAGGTGACAGCCGGTCGAGGGACCGTTCGAGCCGGTCGCGCCTACCTGCTGGCCAGCGGTCACCTGGTCGCCGACCTTGACTAGCACTTCGTTGAGGTACATGTGGAGGTAGGAGACGGTGTAGCCGTCGGGGCTTTTGATCGACAGTTGGTAGCCCTCGAGCAGGGTCACCGTTCCGTCGGTGATGGCGAACACGGGGTCGTGGCACGGGTTTGGGTAGTGCTGTAGGTCATCGGCGGCGTGCCAGAGGCTGGCGCCCTCGGTGACGAATCCGCGAGGGCCGTAGTTGCTGGTCATCTGGTAACCGGGGCCGAGCGGGAATACGAGGTAGCCGCTCTGGCAGACCGTGACGCCTTTGCCTGCGAGGGTGCCGACGACGGTGGCGGCATCGGCGTAGAACTGCTCGTAGTGGTACGGGTCGGCGTTGCCTTGCACGCGGTGGGCGGCGATCGTGGGGGGCAGGCTTTCCCAGTCGTCCACCCGTTGAAGCGCCGTGAAGAAGTTGGTGGCGCTGATGGTCGGGTCCATACGGTCAGCGACTGACCCCCAAGCCCCGTTGTCGCGCTGTTGGAAGAGTCCCCGACTGTCCGGGCCGGCGGTGTCGCCGTGGTCGACCACGTACAGGCTGGACTCGCCCATGGCCGTCATGACTCCGATGATCTGCGCAGCGCGATCAAGGCCAAGGGCGCTGGCCGCGTTCATGACGTAAGCCGCGTTGGTGAGCTGGGCGCCGCTGTAACCGGCGACCGCATCCTCGGGCAACTGGGTGAGGTCGACAGTTTGCCCGGGTCCGCACGCCCCGGCCTGTTGCGCGGGCCCGAAGACCAGGAGGATGCCGGCTACGAGGGTACCGACGAGGATTAGCGGCACGGCAACGACAGCCGCCACGCCTAGTCCCCTCTGCTTTGCCATTGTTAGCCTTGGGCCGGTCGGATGCGATCAGCCAGCCACGGCGCTGAGGCGTTGGGTCTGGTGAGGGTGATGTTGTAGGGTCCGACGTCGGTCGGCACTTGGACGATCAGGCTGACATCGGTGCTGTCTGCGAGCACGATTGCAGCCCCGGTGACCTGGTGCGCGGGGATTTGCGCGGGGTCGGTGCCCTCGTAGGCCACACCTCCCTGTTGGCTAAGTAAGGGGAGCATCTGGGCCCACCAATCGTCGGCGCTGAGCTGTGGCTGGGCGAACGTTTTCATCGCTTCTGTCGCCGCTTCGATTGCGTCTTGCTGGCTGTCGGGGCCCGCTTCAGGTGCCGCGGCAATCTCGCCGTCATCGATGGGCGATGTCGGAGCAGTTGAGGGCAAGTAGCTCGAGCTCGACGGTGTCGGGTCGGGCCCGCTCTGCTGGACGCAGCCGGAGAGTGCGCTGACGGCGGCGATGGTGACGAGGACAGCGGCCGCGGTCCTACGCATCGCGACCGCCCTCGATGTGGTTCTGCGGGGCAGGGGCCTCGCGTGCGACCTGGTGCTGCCTGTTCGTCGCACTCATGGTGAGATGGTAACCGTTGTAGGGGTGATTTTGAACCCTTGCATATTATTTCACCGCCAACCGGTATGATTCCCTGCAAGTGGAACCACGCTCCGTCTAACCCCCGTTCGAGGGTAGAACATTTCTGACGGAGACTGTGACTAGCGAGCAACACGAGGGGGCGCAGTGGCGGACAATCCGTGGGTACAGAAGTCGCCGGCATCTGAGCCGGCCCCGGTGGTTGCCGAGATACCAGCCGAAAAGGGTCTGAACCAGCCTCGAGCGGCATCCCCGCAGGATGGCGTGCCGGTGCCGGACCAAGCGGACCGACTACCCAGAAGGACGACTCCGCACAGCGCCACGATCTGGTGGCTCGGCGTCACCGGGGGAGCGGGAGAGTCCACGCTCGCCGCTCTCGCACGCGGCTCACGCGCTGCCGGCCACGAGTGGCCCATCCCAGAGAATCGAGGCTCGGTCAGCCGGGTCGTGCTCGTGGCCCGGACCAACTTCGCGGGCCTCACCGCAGCGCAGCACGCCGCCATCGAATGGGCCTCGGGACTATTCGGCGACGCAGTGCGCGTCGACGGCCTCGTACTGATTCCGGATATGCCCGGTCGTATGCCCAAGGAGCTGCGCCACCTCGCGCAGGTTGTGGCCGGTGGCCTTCCCAACACCTGGACGCTGCCGTGGGTGGACGCGTGGCGCTTCGGCCCGCTCGACCCCACAGGGGACGTGCCCAAAGAGTTCCACGTACTTCTAGCCGATCTTCACCTCAACACCACCGCTCCGTAAGCCCTGAAAGGTTCACCGCATGTCGCTTATCGCCCACTCGCTCGACCTGCTCAGCTCGGTCCCATTTGCCATCCCGGATCCGGGACCGGTCGCGCCTCCGGGCTTCGAGGGGCCGGTCGGCATCATTCTCGGCTGGGTCAAGTGGATCGGACTGATCGTCGCCGTGCTCGGCGTCATCATCATCGGGGCCAAGC
>CAZMIS010000288.1:0-5859 GCA_964566325.1 uncultured Anaerolineales bacterium | reverse complement strand
CCCCAGGAACGTGCTCACCGCACTCCCATACTACCGGGGACGGCCGCTCGAAAGCGTGCGCTGGGTGACGGTGCTCGATCCCCTGCGCCTGCCCATGCTCCTGGAAGTGCTGGAGCCGCTCATCACCGCCGGCATCCGGCAGGGCGATTGCCTGGTGATCTCCAAGGCCGATCTGGCGACGGCGGAGGAACTGGCGGATGCGACGGCCGCCACGCGGGCCATCAACGACCGTGCGCCGCTCTTTTGCCTGGCGCTGGGCGGCGAACTGCCGCCGGACCTCGTCGCGGGGCTGCTGTCATGAGCCTCAAGCTCGACGCGGGACTGCCCGGCCTCGAGCCGTATGCGCTCCAGCAGCGCTGGTCGCTGCCCCGGCCGCTCTCGCCCGGGGAGTGGGCCGCCTTGTTCTCCGAGTACCTTGCCGGCCTGGCCCGCCTGTGCGCGGAGGCGGGCGCAGATGAGAGCCGCGCCGGCCGCAGCCGCGCCGGCCGCAGCCGCGCCGGCCGCAGCCGCGCCGGCCAGGTCGTGATCGGCCACATCAAGCTGCTGGCGTTGTTCGACGAGGGTGGTTACCTGCGCGTCAGCGTCGTCAGCCCGCGTCATGCGGCCACCGTGACCGGTGCCGCGCCGGCGGGCTTGTCCGAGATGCCGATCACGGTGAACGTCCTTGTCTATGGCCTCCCGACCGAACGCCTGACCGGGCTGACCGCGGCCGCGGCCGCAGAGGCTGCGGAGCGCTGGGGTGCGACAGTCGAGGACGTGCCGCTCCCACATCACCATCACCATGAAGGGACACAACATGCAGACCAGCCGTGATTGGCACGTCAGCCTGGACCAGGCCGGTTTCATGCAGGACTACGGGCACACCTACGCCCGGGTGCTGCGCCGGCCGGGCATGGCCGAGATCTTTGATGCAACCTTCCGCGAGGCCGCCGAGCTGGTCGAGCCGGCCGTCGCGTGGGACTACTTCCCCGTGCAGGAGATGCGCCACGAGCAGGTGATCGTGGCCGGCGGCCGGCGCATCGGCAACGGGCCGGTCACCACGGTGATGGGCGGCGCGGACCGGCTGGCCATCGGCGTGTGCACGATCGGGCCGAAGCTCCCAACGCGCAGCCACGAGTACCGGGATCGCGGGGAGGCGGTGCGGGGCATGCTGCTCGACCAGTTGGGCTCGCTGGCCGTGGGGCAGCTGAGCCAGCTGTTCTACCGGCAGCTGGAGATGGACGCGGCATCGCAGGGCCTGCACATCAGCACCTACCTGTCGCCCGGCGAATCGGAATGGTCGGTCAGGGACCAGGCCGTGATCTTCGACCTGCTGGATGCGACGCAGATCGGCGTGTCACTGACGGAATCGCTCCTCATGAAGCCGATCAAGTCCCTCTCGCTGATGGCCGGCATCGGGCGCCATCCCATGGGCGTGCCCGGCGCCACCCACTGCGACTATTGCACCATGGCCGATCGCTGCCCGTTTCACGGCAAGCACGGCAGTCTCTAGCATCAACCCAACCCACTTCCAAGGAGAAGCACAATGGCGAGCGAACTGACGATGGCGATGGCGGACCTGGACGAGCTGAAGGTCCAGGAGTTGGTCAAGGCAGGACTGGCTGCGGGCGTGAGCCCGAGCCGGCTGCTGGACGAGTGCCGGGAGGGGATGACCCTGATCGGTGAACGGTTCGAGACGGGGGAGTACTACCTGTCCGACCTGATCATGGCGGGTGAGATCTTCAAGGTTGCGGCGGCGGATCTGGCGGCGCAGGGTGGTTCGAGCGGACCGACGAAGGGCAAGGTCGTGCTGGGGACGGTGAAGGGCGACATCCACGACATCGGCAAGGACATCGTGGTGACGATGCTGCGGGGGGCGAACTACGAGGTGACGGATCTGGGCGTAGATGTGGAGCCGGCGAAGTTCGTGGCGGCGGTCAGGGAGACGGGGGCGACGGTGGTGGGCATGTCGGGGCTGCTGACGATCTCGTTCGACCCGATGAAGGAGACGGTGGATGCGCTGAAGGCTGCGGGGCTGCCGGTGAAGGTGATGATCGGCGGCGGGCCGGTGAGCGAGCAGGTGCGGGAGTACGTGGGAGCGGATGCGCTGGGCGTGGACGCACAGTCAGCGGTGGCTTTGGCCGGCCAGTGGCTCGGCGAAGGGGTGAAGTGATGGATAACAAGGCCCTGTACGAGGAACGGCTGGAGCGCGTCCGCAAGGTCATCAACTTCGAGCCGGTGGACCGACTCCCGATCATCCAGAATGCGTCGGCCTTTGGGCCGCGGTACGTCGGCAAGACTATCGCGGACTTCTGCAGGACCGACGAGGCGCCCCTGGAGATCACCCTGGCCGCCATGGACAAGCTCGGTGGCCTCGATGGCATCAACCTCATGATGGGCGGCCGCACACCAGTCGTTTTGCCCGCGGCTTGGTTGTCGCGGGTGGGCTGGCCCGGCCGTGACCTGCCCGACGATAGCCTGTGGCAGGTGCGCGAAGCTGAGGTCATGACCGTCGAGGATTACGACACGATCATCAACAAGGGCTGGGGCACCTTCCTCCAGGAGTACATGCCCAAAGTCGTAGATCCGGCCGAATTCGCCCAGACGATGGGTTGGCTGATGGCGAATGCGCGGCGGGTGGCCGACGCCTATCGCGAGAAAGGGTACGTGCCCGTGGCTGCCTCGGCCATCGCGATCCCGTTCGACTACCTGTGCGGCGGCCGCTCCATGGCGAAGTTCTTCCTCGATCTCTATCGGATGCCGGACAAGGTGGAGGCCGCGCTCGACGTGATTCTGCCGGAAGTCATCGGCCAGGCCATTGGCACCACCAAGGCAGCGGGCACCCCGGCTGTCTGGGTTGGCGGTTGGCGCTGCGCCAGCGCCATGGTCGCGCCACGACTATGGCAGCGTTTTGTCTGGCCCTACCTGGTCAAGATCGTTGAGGCCCTCGTTGCGCAAGGCATCACCCCGATCCTGCACCTGGACCAGGACTGGACCCGTGACCTAGGGTACTTCCGCGACCTACCGGCGCACAAGTGCGCGTTCAACCCTGACGGCATGACGAACGTCAAGAAGTTCCACGAGATCCTGGGCGATCACATCACCTGGATGGGAGACACCTCGGCCACGCTGTTCGCGGCCGGAACGCCTGATGACATTCGCAACTACGTCCGCTTTCTCGTCGAGTTGTTTGAGGGAAAGGGCCTGATCCTGGCGCCCGGCTGCGACGCGCCGATCAACACGAAGCCGGAGAACATGGAAGCATTCGTCGAAGCATGCCACGAGTACGGCAAGGTGGCATAGCAACGGCAGGGGCGGGGTTGCCCCACCCTCGCGATGGATAGAAGGAGTGGGCGCGGGGTCACCCTGCCCCCACTCCCTCAGTTACGGAGCACGCAAATGGAAGCCGAAGCAACGTACCAGGAGCGCCTGGACCGGATGAACAAGGCGATCCGCTGCGAGCCGGTCGATCAGGTGCCGGTGGTGTTCATGGGCCTGGCCTTCGCGCCGCGGCTCATGGGCATGAAGATGTCTCAGTACGTCCTCGACAATGAGGCCGCACATCAGGTAAAACTCGACTTCATGGATGAGATGCCCGGCTTTGATGCGGTCATGCGAGCCGATGGCGTGGCGGGAAGTTACATGGCGGTCTCCTGGCTCTCACACGTGAATCTTCCCGGCCGCGAGCTGCCCGAAGACGCGCTGTGGCAGCTGCAGGAAGCCGAGGTCATGACGCAAGACGATTACGAGGCTATCGTGGCCCAGGGCTGGCCTGCGTGGCTGAAGTCCTATCTGCCGAAGGTATGTGACGCGCAGGAGGTGTCCGAGATCATGGCCTGGGGCGTGGTGAACCGTGCCCGCATGGTCAACGACTATCGTTCGAAGGGTTATCCCGTCGTGTGCAGCGCGGCTGCACCTTCCTTCGTTCCCTTCGAGCCGCTTTGTGGTGGCCGTTCCTTCCAGCAGTTCATCTTCGACCTGCACCGCGTCCCCGACAGGGTCGAGGCCGCGATGCAGACGGTCCTCGACTACGTGCTTGCCGGCATCAAGGCGGCGCCGGAGCCTCTCGAGGGCGGCCGAGGTGTGTGGGTTGGAGGCTGGCGGACGGCCAGTGCGATGCTCTCGCCCAAGCTCTGGAACCGTTTTGTGTGGCCGTACATCGTCCAGATCTGCGACGCCCTGATCGCGAAGGGGATCACTCCCGTGTTGCATTGGGATCAGGATTGGACGCGTGACCTGGTCCGCCTGCAGGAGTTGCCCGCGAAGAAGTGCCTCCTGAATCCGGACGGCATGACCGATGTGCGCAAGTTCCGTTCGCTCCTGGGCAACAACATGGCCATGATCGGAGATGTACCCGCGACGCTCTTCGCTGCCGCGACCCCGGACGATATCTACACCTACGTGCGGGAATTGGTCCGCGATATCGGCGCCACCGGGCTGTTGCTGTGCCCCGGCTGCGACGCGCCGATCAACACGAAGCCGGAGAACATGGCCGCGTTCGTCGCTGCCTCGCGCGAATACGGCAAGGTCGCATAGACTGCCAATGAAGACCAACAGGCCGCAGCGACCGCTGTGGCCTGACGAGTCGAGGAAACGAATGACCAGACGAACCGTGGTGATCGCCTGTGCGACGGTGATCGAAGAAATGCTGCCGCTCATGCCGCCGGACATGGAGTATCGCGCGCTCGAGTTCGGACTGCATGCTTATCCCGCCAGGCTGCGCGAGACGCTGCAGACCAACATCGACGAGATGGTGGCGGCCCATGCCGCCGCGCATCCGGGCGAGGAACTGACCATTCTGCTGGGCTACGGCCTTTGCTCACAGGCGCTGGTGGGCGTCGAAGCGCGGGGCTGCACGCTGGTCGCGCCGCGGGTCGACGACTGTATCGCCATCTTCCTCGGCTCGCGCTCGGCCTACAATCAGCAGGCGGGCGCGGAGCCGGGCACCTACTACCTGACCAAGGGCTGGATCGAGGTGGGGGCAACGCCCGACAACGAGTACGGCAAGGGGTCTGCCGAATACCAGCGGATCGTGGCGCGCTTCGGCGAAGCGCGTGCCGAGGCCCTGTTCAAGAAGATGCTCGTCAACTACAAGCGGCTGGCGCTGATCAACACCGGCCAGTACGAGATCGAGCACTACCGGGCGATCGCCCGTGCGCAGGCCGAACGCCTGAACCTGCGGTACGAGGAAGTGCCCGGATCCGCCGACATGGTCCGCAAGCTGCTCGATGGCGCACCGGCCGATGAGTTCGTCGTGCTGCCCCCGGGTGATACCTTCCGGCTGGAGCACTTTTTCAACCTGACGAAGAAATGAGTGGGAGGACAAGTTCGATGCTGATCATCGGAGAGAAGCTCAACGGGACGCTGAAGAAGACCGCGGCCGCGATTGCGGCGCGTGACGTGGCGTTCGTCCAGGACCTGGCGCAGCGGCAGGTTGCTGCCGGCGCGGCCTACATCGACGTCAATGCGGGCACCGCGCCCGCGCGCGAGCCGGACGACCTGGTGTGGCTGGTCGACGCGGTGCAGGAAGTCACCGAGACGCCACTCTGCCTGGACAGCGCGAATCCTGCGGCGTTACAGGCCGGCCTGGCGCGCGTGAAGCGGCGGCCCATGATCAACTCGATCAGCGGCGAGCGCAACCGGCTCGAAGGGGTGCTGCCGCTGGTGGCGGGCAACGCCGCGGGCGTGATCGCCCTGCTGCTCGACGACAACGGCATCCCGAAGGATGTAGAGGGACGCATGGTGGTTGCGCGGCGCCTGCTGGAGTTGACGCGTGCCGCCGGCGTCGCGGACAGCCAGGTCTACGTCGATCCGCTCGCCATCGCGGTGTCGACCCGCCAGGACGGCGCGCTGGTCGCTCTGGACACGATGCGCGCGCTG
>CAZMIS010000287.1:0-5862 GCA_964566325.1 uncultured Anaerolineales bacterium | reverse complement strand
CCAGGCGCTCAGGCGGGAGCTGGTGGGCATGGCGGCCGAGATGCTCGACCGGATGCCCGCAGTGCTCGAGATGCAACCGGACTGCGTAGCTTCACCGGACGGATTGGCCGTATCACTGGCCGAAATCGCGACGGAGTTCGACCGTATCGGCAAGTCGTGCCGTCTGCGCGGCTTCCTCGATCTGACCAACCACTTCCCCACCGACACGACGCCGGAATACGCACCCCTCTTCGTCACCGGTGCACACGTCGCCCAAGTGGAAGTGGACCTGCGCACGGGAGAGACGCGGGTCCTCCGCATGATCGCCGCCCACGACGTCGGCCGCGCGGTCAATCCGCTGGACGCGGAGGGGCAGATCGAAGGCGCGATGATCATGGGCGTTGGGGCCGCTCTCATGGAGGAGGTGATCCCCGGCCACACGCGCGGCCTTGCCGACTACTACTTGCCCACCGCCAGGTCGGTCCCGCGCACCGATGTCATCCTCGTAGAGACGCCCAGCCTGTACGGCCCGCACGGCGTCAAGGGCCTCGGCGAAGCGGCCATGCTGCCGGCCACGCCGGCCATCATCAACGCGATCTCCCGCGCCGTCGGGACGCGCATCAGGCAGATTCCGGCCACACCGGAACGCGTGCTGGCCGCGATTCGCTGGGCGGCGAAGGGGATCACGCAGTGACCCGCTACTTCTTCCCCGCGTCGGTCGAGGAGGCGCTGGAGTTGCTGAGGGCCGGCCACGGGCACGCCCGGATCATCGCAGGCGGCACGGATGTGCTCCCCGACATCCTGAGAGACAAGCACCATCCCGCGTGCCTGGTCGACATCACGCGCATCCCCGAGCTGACCCGCATCGAGATCACCGGCGGCTGGGTGATGCTGGGCGCGGCCGTGCCGTTCGTTGCGGTCTGCGAGCATCCCTACATCGCCCGCCATGTTCACGCGCTGGTCGAGGCCGGACACTCGGTGGGCTGCCCGGCTATCCAGGCCGCTGCGACCTGGGCCGGCAACCTGGTGCAAGCCATGCCGGCAGCCGACGGCGCGATCATTGCCAGCGCGCTCGACGCAGAGGTTCGCGTGCTGGATGCAGGTGACGCGGCAGTACGGGTCGACGGTGCGAAGCCTGAATCCTCCGAACGGCCATGGATGCCAGTGGCCTCTTTGTATGATGGCCCTGGCCGGTCGCTCATCGATTCCACCCGGCAGCTTGTGACGCACATACGGTTTCCCCTGCCCGCGCGGCCGTGGGGCACCGGCTGGCGGCGCGCCGGAAGGCGCCCGTCCCTGGTGCTCCCGACGCTCAACTGCGCCACCCGCATCGTGCTCGATGGAGACCTGATCGCTTCCGCGACCATCGCCATGGGACCGGTCGGCCCGTGTCCCATCCGGGCCGTGGATGCCGGGACTTTCCTCGCCGGTCGCCCGCCGGTCCAAAGCGTCTTCGCCGAGGCCGCGCGACTGGCCGTGTGTGACGCCGATCCGCGCAACAACGTCCTGCGGGCCTCGCGCGCATATCGCCTGGCGGTCCTGCCGGTGCTGGTCGAGGAAGCGCTCCGCCAGGCGGCGCAACGTGCGCTGCAGACCCCTGGCGACAGCGCTGATGACAGCGCTTCAAGTTCATACAAGGAGTATCCGTCGTGATCCTACAAAGCAACTACACGTCCTACGACACGCCTCGCTTCCGCAAGGTCTCTGATGACCAGATCGAACGGCTGCATCACGCCAGCCTGGAGATCCTGGATCGCACCGGGATCGTCCTCTACGAGCCGGAAGCCGTCGAGCTTCTCGAACGCAAAGGGCTCAGGATGGAGGACGGCAACCGGGTGCGCATCCCGCCTGGCCTGGTCGAGTGGGCCCTGAGCATCGCGCCCAAGCGTGCAGTCATCTGTGACCGCAACGGCCGCCGCGCAATGCCCCTGGAGCGCAACAACGTCTTCTTCGGGCCCGGCTCAGACTGCCCCAATGTGATCGATGTGCGCACTGGCGAGCGCCGGCGGGGGGTCCTGCAGGACATCGAGGAGGCTTCGCGCGTGTGCGATGCACTGCCCAACATCGACTTTCTCATGTCCTTCTGCATGGCCTCCGACGTGGACCAAATGGTATCGGATCGCCACCAGATGCGCGCCATGCTGATGAACAGCACCAAGCCGATCCTGTTTGTCACCACCGAGTTTCCGGGCTGCGTGGACGTGATCAAGATGGCCGAAGCGGTGGCGGGGGGCGAGGAAGCTTTGCGCCGCAACCCGATCTGTGCCCTCTACATCAACGTGTCCCACCCGCTGCGGCACAACGCGGAGGCGCTGCAGAAACTGCTCTTCATGGCCGGGAAGGGCCTGCCCACCACCTACACGCCCGTAGTCCTGCGCGGCATCACGGGACCTGTCACGGCAGCCGGTGCGATCGCCATGGCGAACGCTGGCGAGCTGGCCGGCCTGGTGATCAGCCAGATCAAGCGTGAGGGCGCACCGGTCATTCTGACCGGCGGCGTCAACGACATGCTCGACATGCGCACGACGGTCGACGCGTACGGTGACCCCAACAACCGCGTGATGCTCGTCGAACTCGCGCACCGCTATGGGTTGCCCATCTTCGGGCTGGCGGGCTGCAGCGATTCGAAGGTGCCTGACGAACAAGCCGCAGCCGAGGCCGCGTTCTCGATCATGCTCGAAGCCCTGGCCGGCGCGCAGCTGACGCACGACGTGGGCTATCTCGAAGGCGGCATGTGCAATTCGATCGAACAGATCGTGATCTGCGATGAGCTGATCGCCTACACCAAGCAGTTCATGAAGGGGCTGGAGGTCAACGAAGAGACGCTGGCACTGGATGTGATCGATGAAATCGGCCCGCACGGCGATTTCATGGGATCGGAGCACACCAGGCTTCACTACAAGAAGGACTGGTATCCGAAGTTGTTCGACCGCAGACCGTATGAGGACTGGAGCCAATCCGGCGCGAAGACGCTGCGCCAGCGCGCCCAGGATAAGGCGCTGAAGCTGCTCGCGACACATCGGCCCGAGCCGCTGCCCGCGGAGGTGCAGGCCGCGATCGATCGAATCGTTGCAGACGCAAGGTGAGCCAAACGCAGATCCACTTCGCTCGCTTTGTCCTGACCTGCCAGATCGGCGAGAGCCGTCCGATGAAGATGTGGTAAGCTAGCTATGGAGGAAACGCCTCTGACAAAAATCGCTTGCCCATGTCCGCTTGAGACACCCCAATTCATCTCTTCGGAAGGAGAAACCTGATGTCACCGTCCCGTAAACTCAACCCGATGATCGCTGCGGCGATCATCCTCAGCGTATTGCTGAGTGCCTGCGCGGCCCCCGCCGCGCCTGCGCCCGCCGCACCCGCTGCACCAGCGCCTGCTGCCGTGGAGCCCACAAAGGCTCCCGAGGCTGCACAACCGCCTGCCGCGGCCGAACCCGTCGCGGCGCCCGCGGCATCCGAGAAGTATGGCGGCACGCTGCGGCATGCCTACTTCGCACCGACCGTCCTCGATCCTGCGTTTTACAGCAGCATCTCTGACGAGGAAATCGGCCGGCAATGGGGCGACTTTCTCATCTACATCGACGAAGAACTCCGGCCCGACCCGAATCGGAGCCTGGCCGAGAAATGGGAGACCAGCGCCGACGGCCTCACGTGGACCTTCTCCCTTCGCCAGGGTGTCAACTTCACCAACGGCGAACCATTCACGTCTGCAGACGTGAAGTTCACCTTCGATCGCCTGCGTGATCCGGCCCTGGGCGCTGCCACGGTGGGTCTCCTCTCGAACATCAGCGATATCACGACCCCGGACGACGCCACCGTCGTATTCACCCTGAAGACGGTGAACCCGGACTTCCTGGCTGACGTGGCGGACTATCACTCTGTGATCCTGTGGCACGGCGTCAAGGATCCGAAGACAGAGGTCATCGGAACGGGCGCTTTCATCGTCGAAAGTTACCTGCCTGAAGATCGCCTGGTCTTCAAGCGCAATCCGAACTTCTGGCGCAAGGATGCTGACGGCAACCAGCTGCCATACCTGGACGGCATGGAATTCATCTTCATGGCTGAGCCGTCCGCCCAGGTCGAGGCGTTGCGCGGAGGCCAGGTCGACTACCTCCTCTACCTGCCGACCGAGTTCGTGCCGACCCTCGAGCAGGACCCGAACGTGGTGGTCTACAAGAAGCCGTCCAACACGCACTTCGTCGTCCACATGCGCAGCGATCGCAAGCCGTTCGAGGACGTCCGCGTGCGCCAGGCGTTCAAGCTGGCCGTCGACCGCAAGGCCATCCTGGACGCGGCGTTCGAGGGGCTGGGCGTCACGGGCCGTGACACGCCGTTCGGCCCTGCCTACTCCGAAATCTACCTCGACGTTCCCGAGCTCATGCCCGACACCGCCAAGGCCAAACAGCTCCTGACCGATGCGGGGTATGCCGACGGCATGAAGATCGCCCTGGTCGCACAGCAGATCTCACCCGTCCCGGCCATGGCCACCATCCTGAAGGAACAACTGGCTCAGATCGGCGTAGACGTTGAGATCCAACTCATGCCTTCCGATGTCTACTATGGGGCGGACAACGTCTGGCTTGAAGCGGACTTCGCCATCACCGACTGGGGTGCGCGCGCCGTGCCGCAGACCTACCTGACCTTCGCGTACACGTGTGCCGCTGAGTGGAATGAGAGCCACTGGTGTGATCAGGAGCTGGATGATCTTGCCAAGACCGCTGCGAGCGAGCTCGATAGTGTCCGGCGGAAGGAGATCTACGCTCAGATCCAGCGGATCTTCATCGATCGCGGCCCTGTGATCATCCCGTTCTTCGGCTTCAGCCTGTGGGGCGCCAACGCCAAACTTCAGGGCATCGAGCCGACCGGCTACCTGGGCACCGCAGTCGACCTGACCCGGGTGTACTTCGCGAAGTAACGCGACACTGCTGAGG
This sequence comes from uncultured Anaerolineales bacterium, assembly GCA_964566325.1. Classification (GTDB taxonomy): domain Bacteria; phylum Chloroflexota; class Anaerolineae; order CG2-30-64-16; family CG2-30-64-16; genus JALOOB01. Next base: position 955 of record CAZMIS010000287.1, on the reverse strand, counting down.
GGGCGAGCCACAAGGTCCGCCCCCTCCCCGGAGGTGACCACCGGATGCAAACCCAAACGGCTTCAGTCCGGCGCCGGCCTGCTGGCTTGCTGTTGGCCCTGACACGCCTCCGGCGCTATCCGGCCACGCTGATCGGCATCGCCATTGTCGGTTCATTCGTCCTGACTGCTGTCTTTGGCTCGCTCATTGCACCGTACGGCTACACCGACCAGGTCCTGGCAGACCGGCTCCAGCCACCGTCGGGCGACCACGTCTTCGGCACGGACCAGTTCGGCCGCGACATCTTCAGCCGTGTGCTTGTCGGCAGCCGCGACGTCTTCCTCGTCGCAGGTACAGGAACGTTGGTCGCAGTCCTGCTGGGATTGACCCTGGGCCTGTTGGCCGGCTACTTCGGTGGGCTGCTGGACGAGTTTGCCATGCGGCTCGTCGATGTCCTGCTGGCCGTGCCTCCGTTGCTGCTCGCCATGCTCATTCTCGGCACGCTGGGGCCCTCACGCACCAATGTCATCATCGTCGTCGGCGTTCTCTACATTCCCATGGTCTCCCGCGTCGTGCGCAGCGTGGTGCTCGACCTCAAGACGCGCCAGTTCGTCGAGGCAGCCAAGCTGCGAGGCGAGTCGGCTGCCTACATCATGTTCAAGGAGATCCTGCCCAGCGTGTTGCCCCCCCTGGCCGTCGAGTCATCGATGCGTTTCTCCTATGCGATCTTCCTCGTAGCATCGCTTGGCTTCCTGGGACTTGGCGTCCAACCACCCGCACCCGACTGGGGCTTGATGGTCGGCGAGGCGCGCAACTACTTCTCACAAGCGCCTTGGGTGCTTCTCTTCCCCGCGGGCGCCATCGCATTGCTGGTCGTGGGCATCGGATTCATGAGCGATGGCTTGCGGCGCATGCTGCTCCCTGGCGGGGTGAGTGGGTGAGGTCCCTATGAATGAGCAAGTTGGCGCGGCCAATC
>CAZMIS010000286.1:0-5865 GCA_964566325.1 uncultured Anaerolineales bacterium | reverse complement strand
CTATTTATGCCTATCAACAATTGAAAAACAAACTGGATAGCTGTCGATATGCCTTTCGGCCAGGCCGACGCGCGTGAGCAGGCGCATTGCCTCGGCCTCGCGCTCGACCGGACGATGTACGCCGCGATGCCGGAGCGGCACATCGAGTATTTCGCGCACCGTCTTGCGCGGGTTCAGCGAGGCATACGGATTCTGGAAGATGATCTGGGCTGCGCGGTGAAAGTCCTTTCTCTCACGCACCGAACGACCTTCATACAGAACCTCGCCCGAAGTCGGCTCATAGAGTCGCACAAGCACGCGGCCCAGCGTCGTCTTCCCGCAGCCGGACTCGCCAACCAGACCCAGCGTCTCGCCGGGCAGCACGGCAAGATCCACGCCGTCGACTGCACGGACCACGGTTCGCCGCTGGCCCGCCAGCACCCGCGCCAGGATGCCCGGGGACTGGAGGAAGTGCCTCACCATCCCACGCGCCTCGATGAGAGGCTGCCTTGTATCTGGTTCTTTCATCTTCCCTTGCCCAGCCGATATCCGCGGTACACCCGCTGCGTCTCATCGACGGTCACGAATGCCTTATTGTCGACGCGGTCGATGGTCTGCAGAACAGACGGGAGGTCGTGGCGCGGCACGACGACCTCCAACACTTCAACGTCTCCGCGCAATCCGTGACCGGGTATCTCTGTGACGCCACACCCGATCTCGCGCAACGCCTCAGCAATCTTGTTGTTGATGTCTGACGAGATGACGCGCACGACCATGAACCCCAGCGCCAGGCGTTCCTCGATCGACATGCCCACCAGCGTGCCTACTGCGAACCCGGCGGCATAGCCGAGCACGCTCCACACGTTGGTGGCGTTGCGCACCACTGCGCTGATGGCCACCACGAAGATGGTGACTTCGACGAAGCCAATCAGGGCAGCCAGCAGCTTGCGGCCCCGCACGGTCATCAGTATGCGCATCGTCCCCATGCTGACGTCGATGACGCGTAAGACGAAGATCAGCAAGCCTCCAAGGACCGCTTCCATCAACACACCTCCGTATGTTCAGGCATTCAGACCCAAGCGGGCGATATCCGTGGGTCGGCGAACGTAACCGCCTGGCCGGATGCACCTCACGTAGTGGCCTTGCCCGACGGTGCTCATGAGAATCGGCGCCTCATCGCATACGTCCCGCGCATACTGACAGCGCGGCTGGAATGCGCATCCCTTCGGAAGGTTCACAAGGTCCGGCACTTCTCCTGGAATCGGCACGATGTCTTTGCGCTCGGAGATGCCTGGGCGGCAGGCAGTCAGGCCCTCCGTATATGGATGCTGCGGATCGCCGATCACCTGATCGGCCGTGCCGCGTTCGACCACCTGGCCTGCGTACATCACGGCGATGGTGTTGCAGAATTCGGCGGCCACACCCAGGTCGTGCGTGACCATGATGATGGCTGTGCCGTGGTCACGATTAATGCGCTGCATGAGCTCCAGGATCTGGGCCTGGATGGTCACATCCAGCGCAGTGGTTGGCTCGTCAGCCAGCAGGAGCTTTGGCTCACAAGAAAGTGCGATGGCGATCAGCACGCGCTGCTGCATGCCGCCGCTGAACTGGTGGGGATACGCGGCATAGCGATCCATGGGCGACGGAATGCCTACCTCCTCCATTACCTTGAGGACGCGCTCCTTCTCGGCCCTGGTCCGGTCCAGTCCGAAGGGCAGGCTGCCGTTCACCAGTCCATGCAACCGGAGCGCCTCACGGATCTGTTCGCCCACAGGAAACGCAGGGTTCAGCGTGCTCAGCGGGTCCTGGAAGATCATCGCGATCTCTTTGCCGCGAACCTTGCGCAGCGCCGCGGGCGAAAGCCCCAGCAAGCTGCGGCCCTCGAAAAGGACATCGCCGCCGACGATGCGTCCCGGCCGCGCGACCAATCGGAGGATGGACATCATGGTGACGCTCTTCCCGCAACCGGATTCGCCCACAATGCCGACGATCTCACCCCGGCGGACCGTGAGGTTAACGCCATTCACCGCTGTCACCAGTCCGCGGCGCGTCGGAAACGTGGTTTTGAGCTCACGTAGTTGCAGCAACAACTCCGGCATTCATTCTCCTCATAGCCTCAGGGCGTTTGGCGCGCGCAGAGCATCGTACACTCATTCTGTCTTCAGCCTGGGATCCAGAATGTCGCGCAACCCTTCGCCGAAGACGTTGATCGCCAACACCAGGATCAGGATGGCCAGGCCGGGGAAAGTGCTCACCCACCAGGCAGTCAGCATATAGTCGCGGCCGGCAGCGACCATGGAACCCCACGCGGGCGTCGGCGGCTGTACGCCCAGGCCGAGGAAGCTCAGGCTTGCCTCAGTGACGATGAAGAAGCCCATGCGCAGCGTGCCCAGCACGAAGACCGACTGCACGACGTTGGGCAGGACCTCCGCCACGATGATGGCGAGGTTGCCGCGCCCGCTCACGCGGGCCGCCTCGACGTACTCCTTATTCTTCTCTGCCAGCACTGCGCCGCGAACCAGCCGGAAGAACTCCACCCAGCCCTTAAACGTCAGGGCTAGTATCAGGTTCGTGAAACCGGGCCCCAGGAAGGCCATCACGCCGATCGCGAAGATCAGGAACGGAAATGCCAGAAGCAGGTCCGCGAACCGGGAAAGGAGCTGGTCGAGGCGTCCTCCGAAGTAGCCCGCGGCCGCGCCCAAAGCGGTTCCCAGCAGGACCGAAATGCCGACCGTCCACAGCCCGACGGCAAGCGACACCCGTGACCCATAGATAATGCGCGTCAAGAGGTCGCGTCCCTGGTCGTCTGCGCCGAGGGGAAAGTTCAACGTTCCCCCGGCATGCCACGCGGGCGGCGAAAAGCGTGCACGCAGGTTGCCGCGCGAGGGATCGTGTCCAGTGATCTGCGGTGCAAAAACAGCCGCGAAGAGATAAGCAAGGATCACTAACCCAGCGATCAGGGGCAGCGGATGATGCCACAGATCGCGCAGGAAGCTCACCAGGCCGCGACGCCAGACGCGCAGCCGAATGCCCACGATATACCATATTCCTGGCGTAGATGCGCCCGTCTGGATGCTAGCCACTGAGCTCTTGCTCCATTCGCCCAAAAGCTGATCGGAGACGGCTCCTCAGGCGGCCGAACGACGAAGCCGCCTCAACCGCTGCCTCAGAGTGTGATCTTCGGGTTCAAGTAGGTGTATAGGACGTCGACGATCAGGTTGGCCACCACAAAGGTCAGCGCGTAGACCATCACCGTACCTTGGATAAGCGGAAAGTCGCGCGCAAAGATGGCGTTCACGACCAGACGTCCCAGGCCGGGCCAACTGAAGACCGTCTCGACGATCATGTTTCCGCCGAGGAGGCTGCCGACCTGCAACCCGACAACCGTGACGGTCGGGATCAGCGCGTTGCGCAGCGCGTGCTTCAGGAGGACTCGATTCTCCGATGCTCCCTTGGCGCGTGCCAGGGTCACATAGTCAGCCCGCAACGTCTCGATCAGCGAAGAGCGGAGCACGCGCGCGATGACCGCCGCAGCGCCGGCGCCCAACGTGACGGACGGCAGGATCAGGTGCCTCAGGCTGCTGGCCAACGCCGCGCGATTGCCCGACAGCAGGCTGTCCAACACGTACAGGCCCGTGCGTTCAACCAGTCCGGTCCCATGATCGATGCGCCCGGAGACCGGCAGCCAGCCCAATCTCACTGCGAGAATCAGGATCAGCAGGATGCCGAACCAAAACTCTGGCATGGAAATGCCCACGAACGCACCGGCCATGCTCACCCGGTCGACCGCAGAGTTCTGCCGCACGGCAGAGATGATTCCGATGGGGAATGCAACGAGCAGGGCAAAGAATAGTGCGCCCAGGGCCATCTCGATTGTCGCGGGCAGGCGCTCTGCAATCAGCTCCTTCACCGGAACCTTCTGCACATAGGAATAACCGAGATCGCCGCGCATGAGATCGCCCAGAAAGTACCCGAGCTGGATATGAAGCGGCTCATCCAGGTGAAACTCGCTACGCAACTGCTCCATCTCACCGGGCGACACAGCGCCGCCCTGGCCCATCATGATGTCGACCGGGTCGCCGGGCGTCAGCCGCATGAATAGGAACACCAGGATGGCCACGCCCAACATGATGGGAATCGCGGCCAGCAGGCGCTCCAGGATTTTTGTCGCGCGCATATCAACTCGCCTGTCTGAGCATGGATCTCGTCGCCGTCCGTCCAAGGCTCCTGCTGCATGCGCCCACACCAAGCGGACGCATGCAGTCGTCGGACAGCGCTATTTCGCACACACGTCATGCAAATTCACCCGGCCGTCCGCGGCTGGCGTCCAGCCAGCCACCCGGTCGCGAGCGGCCTCAATGACCTCGGGAAGCACCAGGAAGACTGCAGGCGCTTCCTCGTGCAGGATGCGCTGGGCCTCATAGTACGCTTGCTTGCGCAGCTCCGGATCCGGCTGCGTCTCGCCGGCCAGGATAAGCTCATTCACCTTGGGGTTGTCATAGGTGGAGAAGTTTCCGCGGCCGTAGCTCTGGCCCTCGACGAAGCCGTGCCACTTTGCCTCCATGTGGCCCACCGGATCGAACGCAGAGTCGCCCCAGTCGCCCACATACGCCTGTCGCTCGCCGGCCAGCAGCTTCGGCAGGATAACGCTATACTCCCAGATCCGTACGCTGGCCTCGACGCCGACATCGCGTAGCTGACCCGCAACGGCTTCAGCGATCTGCCGCGTCACCTCCTGCGTGTCGATGACGAAGGAGAGTGCCTGACCTTCCTTCTCCACAGTGCCGTTGCCATCAGCATCGGTCCAGCCCGCATCCGCCAGCAGGGCGAGTGCCTTGTCCTTGTCAAATGGATACGGCTTGAGATCGGGGTCCGCGTAGTTATTGAACGGGGAGAGCACGCCCGGCAGGACGATCGCCCGGCCGCCGTAAAGCGCCTCGACCATCAGATCCTTGTCGACCGCATAATTCATCGCCTGGCGCACCCTGACGTCGTCGAAGGGCGCGAGATGAACGTTCATCTCCATCCACATCGGCCGCGTTCCCGGCCCAGTCAGGAGTTGTACGCCTGGCGTCTTTTCCAGCGTGTTCGCCAACTCCGGCGGCACTTCCTGGATGATGTCCACTTCACCCGCCAGAAGCGCAGCAACGCGCGTGGATGCCTCGGGGATGACGCGGAACACCGCCTCCGATACACATGCCGGTCCAACTGGCGTCAGGTCCGGCGCGCCGCCGTAGTAGTCGTCGAAACGAGCCATCACAAACTCATCCATGCCTCTGGCAGACACGAACTTGAACGGTCCCGCGCCGATGGGCTGCTTCAGGAAGCCCTCTGTGCCCACGCTCTCCACGTATGCCTTGGGCAGGATCTGTTGGTGGGTCAGGAGCTGGAGCGCGGGCGGCCACGGCCCGCTGAACCGCATGATGACGGTGAAATCGTCCTGTTTCTCCACCGATAGCAGTGGCGCGATCAATCCTTTGCGCGGCGATGTGTGTGGCTCAGGATACTCAATCGCGTTTTCCTTGATGATGCGCTCGAAGGTGAAGACGACATCGTCGGCCGTCATCGGAGAGCCATCGTGAAACTTGACGCCTTCTCGCAGCTTGACCTCCAACGTCTTGTCGTCCAACCAGTCGATGGCCGTCGCCAGTTCCATGTGAACGCCGCTGGTCGTGTCGCGGGTGACAAGGCCATCGAACATGTTGCGCACGACTGTCTCTGACTCACGGCTGCGATGATCGGCAGGATCGATCGCGGTCGGTGCGCGGGCCAGTGCAACGGTCAGCACTTGCGTCTGTGGGGGCGGCGGCTCTGTCGCAGCTGCTTCGGCGCTGGCGCCCTGCTGCTCAGCCGCAGGCGCAGGGGTGGGTGCGGCTGCGGGGCTCG
>CAZMIS010000285.1:0-5872 GCA_964566325.1 uncultured Anaerolineales bacterium | reverse complement strand
CTGGCGCAACACGGTCACCCGGTTGGCGATGGCCAGCACTTCGTCGAGCTTATGGCTGATGAAGACGATCGAGTGGCCGCTGGCGACCATGCCCTTCAGCGTGGCGATGAGCTCTCCGATCTCCTGCGGCGTCAGCACCGCGGTCGGCTCGTCGAGAATCAGGACGCGCGCACCCCGATAGAGCATCTTCAGGATCTCGACGCGCTGCTGCTCGCCGACGCTGAGCTGCCAGATCTTGGCCCTGGGATCGACCTTCAGCCCATATTGCTCCTGCAGCGCCAGGATGCGCTTGTCGAGTTCGGCCATATTGAGGATGAACCGCGGGGCGTCCAGGCCGAGGACGATATTCTCCGTCACGGTCTGGGAGGGAACCAGCATGAAGTGCTGATGGACCATGCCCAGGCCGGCCGCGATCGCATCGCGCGGGGACCCGAAACTGACGCGCTTGCCTTCCACGTTGATCGTGCCGGCTTCCGGCTTGTAGAGGCCGGCCAGCACGTTCATCAGGGTGCTCTTGCCGGCGCCATTCTCGCCCAGCAGCGCGTGGACCTCGCCCTGGCGCAGGTCGAAATTGACATGATCGTTGGCAAGTACGCCGGGGAAGCGTTTGACGATCCCGATCATCTCCACTGCATTGACAGGGTCGACCATGGGGCGCTCCTCTGAGGAATCCGGGATGGGAGAGAAGCGGGTGACCGGGCATGTCCGGTCACCCGCTTGGAATCATGCCGCTTACTTGGGCGGCTCGGCGGTGATGCCTTCCGCCCACCACTTCATGCAGTACTTGCATGCGAGCCCTTCGGCGCCGGGCGGGAACTGATCGAGGTCAGCCTGCTCCATCTTTTCGCCTTCCGGCACGACGATGTTGCCCTGGTTGTCCTTGATCGGGCCGGCGAAGACATCGAAGCGGGTGAATTCACCCGCGGCCATCTTGGTCAGCAGATCGCGCACCATCTGCAGGGTCTCGGCCGGCAGTTCGGCCGCGCCCTTGGTCGGCGTCTCGCCTTCCATGAAGCCGTAGAGGCCCAACGCGCCGGAGTCCGAGTCGAAGTACTCCCAACCCGGCTTGTAGGTCCCGGCCTTCACCTGCTCGGCGACCTTCAGGTAGATCGGGCCCCAGTTCCAGTACGGCGCGGTGAGGCAGCCGTCGGCCTTGCACGAGCCATACCAGTCGTAGGTGATGCCCCATTTGCCCTTGGCCGTCGCGACGTCGGCGACCGCCGGGGTGTCAGCGCCGGTGAAGACCACCTGTGCGCCTGCGTCGAACAGCGAGGCGGCCGATTCCTTCTCGATGATCGGGTCATGCCACGTGTTCAGCCAGCGGACATCCATGGTGCACTCGGGGCAGGTCTTCTTCGCGCCCAGCATGAACGCGTTGCCCAGGCGGAGCTCTTCGGGGATGGGGAAGGTGGCCATGTAGCCCAGCTTCGGGTTGCCGTCCATCTTGGCGCGCGCGCCGGCCAGCATGCCGGCCAGGTACTTCATGTTTTCCATCGCGCCCATCAGGTTGCCGAAGTTGGTCTGGTTGGACTTGAACCCGGTCAGGTGGATGAACATGGCATCGGGGAACTCGCCGGCTACGATCTCCATCGCATCGCCGAAGCCGAACGACGTGCCGAAGATCAGGTCGAAGCCCTTGCGGGCCAGGCTCCGGAACGCCTGCTCGGAGTCAGTGCCCTCGGGAACATTCTCGACGTAGGCCACGTGCGCGTCGGGCATGTTCTTGGCGATGTAGTCCAGTCCCTCGTAGTGCGACTGGCTCCAGCCGCCGTCATCGTGGGGTCCGATCAGGACCATGCCGATGTTGAACTTGCCTTCGACGACCTCAGGAATCTGCAGGCCAGGTGCAGCGGCAGGCTCTGCCGGTGCTGCAGCCGGGGCAGCGGTTGCCTCGGCAGGGGCTGCCGGCGCGGCGGGCGCGGCGGGCGCCGGGGTGGCTGCCGGCGTACAGGCGCCGACGAGCATCGACAAGATGACCATCAAAGCCATCAGGCCCCAAAGCTGTTTACGCATCGTGTCTCCTCCAGACTGTGAATAGGTTTCCGCGGCGTAGAGGGCAGGTCGCGTCGTACGGGGAACGCGACCCCCCTGTCGCGCGATCTGATTGTAACCCCTCTCACATCTCAGTGCAAATGGCTTGCGTCATATAGCAGGACGGCTTTGGGTGGATGTGGTATAATCGCGCAACTCCTGAGCGCGGAGGCTCCAATGACGGAACTCAACAATCTGATACGTGTCGCCCGCGGCGATGCACCCGCGGACATCGTCCTTCGCAATGCAAAGCTGGTCAATGTCTACTCCGGCGAAATCTACCCGGCAGATGTGGCCATTCACAATGCTCGTATTGCGGGCATCGGCAGCAACTATCACGGTGCGGAAGAGATCGACCTCAAGGGCGCATACCTGGCTCCCGGGCTCATCGACGCGCACGTTCACATCGAGAGCGCGATGGTCGGCGTGCGCCAGTTCGCGGCCGCGGTCGTCCCGCGCGGGGTGACGTCGGTCATCGCGGACCCGCACGAGATCACCAACGTGCTCGGCCTGGATGGCATCCGGTACATGTTCGACCAGGCCAAGTACGGCCGGCTGAGCATGTACGTCATGGTGCCCTCCTGCGTGCCGTCCACCCACATGGCGACCGCGGGCGCCTACCTGGAGGCCAAGGACATCGCCTCCCTGCAGGGCGATCCGTGGGTTCTGGGACTGGGCGAGATGATGAACTATCCCGGCGTCGTGCACGAGGATGAAGGTACGCTGGAGAAGCTGGACGCGTTCAGGACGCGCGTGCTGGATGGCCATGCGCCCGGCCTGTCAGGCAAGCCCCTGAACGCCTATGCGGCCGCCGGCATCGGGTCGGACCACGAATGCACGACCGTCGAAGAAGCGATGGAGAAGCTGCGGCTGGGCATGTACATCCTCATGCGCGAGGCCACGAACGCGCACGACCTCGCCGTGCTGCTGCCGATGATCACGCCCGACAACGCGCGGCGCATCTGCTTCTGCACCGACGACCGGCATCCCGGAGACCTGCTCGATCAGGGGAGCGTCGATTTCCTGGTCCGCACCGCGATCCGGTCGGGCGTTGACCTGGTGACTGCGATCCGGATGGCCACCCTGAACACTGCGGAATGGTTCCGCATGTACGACCGGGGCGGCATCCGGCCGGGCAACCGCGCGGACCTGATCGTCTTCGACGATCCGCAGGAGTTCAACGTCCGGTTGGTCATCCGCGGCGGCCAGATCGCGGCGGAGGACGGGAGGATCGTTCCGCTGGACGTCCCCGAGCGGCCGTCGTACCTGCGCGGCTCGATGAACATCAACTGGCACACGGTCAACTTCACTATTCCGGCCGAGGGGCGGCGGGCCAACGTGATCGGCGTCCTGCCCGACCAGCTCATCACGGAGAAGCGCGTGCTCGAGATCCCATCGCAGGCCGGGGTGGCCACCTCCGATTACGAGCAGGACATCATCAAGATGGCCGTGATCGAGCGACACATGGCGACCGGGCAGATGGGCAAGGGGTTCGTGCAGGGGCTCGGCATCCGCCGCGGCGCGATCGCCTCGACGATCGCACACGACCATCACAACCTCGTCGTCGCAGGCGTCGACAATGTCTCGCTGACCACGGCTGCGGGCGCGCTGGCCGACATGGGGGGCGGGCTGGCGGTGGCCGATGGGGTGCGCATCCTCGCGCGGCTGCCGCTGCCGGTCGCAGGGCTGATGTCCAACAAGCCGATCCACGAGGTGCGCCGCCAGCTGGATGAGGTCATCGGCGCGGCCCGCAGCCTCGGCTCGGCCCTGCACGATCCCTTCATGGCACTGAGCTTCCTCGCGCTGGAGGTCATCCCGCACCTGAAGCTGACCGACCAGGGCCTGGTAGACGTGGACCAGTTCAAGTTCGTGCCGTTGTGGGTGGACTGATGGTGTGATTATCGGACGTCGAAATGCGGCGACAGCACCCCGAGCGCGGCCGCGCGCGCCCGCTTCGCCAGGTCGACCGCGTCCCATGCCCAGTATTCCGGCCGGAACAACTCGACCGAGCACGCGCCATCGTAGCCGATCGCGCTCAGGCGGCGACAGATCTCGTCCAGCGGGATGACGCCCAGCCCGGGCAGGACGCGGGTGCCATCGGTGATGGCCTCCTTGACCGTGTCCTCCAGGTCATCCAGGTGGAACGCGTAGATGCGTGCCGGGTCGAGATCGTCGAGCTCGGCCATCAGCCCGCCGCCTCCGTAGAAGTGCGCGCAATCGACCGTGATGCCGACGTTGGCGCGGCCGGTCTGCCGGACGATCTCCCACGCCGCGCGCGGGGTGCGCACGGTGCACCAGCCGAAGCCCAGGAACTCGAACGAGAGCCCGACCCCGTGCGGCGCGGCGATGTCGGCCAGCTCGCGGAGCACCCGCACGTATTCCGCAACCACGTCATCCCACGGGATGCTGCGATCGGGCGTCGGGCTGGGCACCACCACGAGACACGGGCAGCCGATCTGTCCGCACAGCCCGGATAGCTGCTCGCAGCGCTCTTTGATGCCGCGGTACTCCTCGTCGTTGCGAAACGCGACGAACTCGATCGAGTTGATGCTCATCGGTGCAACGCCGTTGTCGTCGAGCAGCGCCTTCAGTTCCGCGACGGAGTGCGTGGCCAGGTACGCGTCGACCTTGCCGGCCCACAGCTCGAGGGCTTTGAAGCCCGCCTCTCTCGACGCCGCAACGTCTGTCTCGAGGTCGCTCGTCATCGTGGTGGCGCCGTGAAATCCCAGTAACATCGCGTCTCCGATCGGCGCTACGGCTGGATGTGCTCCGACAGGCCGCGCAGGTGCGTGATGGCACGCAGCGCCGCGGTCTCCGCGTCGGGCATCGGCATGAACTCCCCGCTGACGTACCCTGTGTAGCCCGTGGCGAACAACGTGCGCAGGATGGTCGGGAAGTCCAGGTGGCCGGCGCCCGGGTGCCAGCGATTCGAGTCGGCCACATGAAAGTGGAAGATACGGTCTCCCGCCTGCCGGATGCTGTCCGTGATGGAGGGCTCTTCGATGTTCATGTGGAAGGTGTCCAGCAGCAGGCCGAAGTTGGGCGCGCCCACGGCCTCGAGCAGCGCCAGGCCCTGGGCTGCGGAGTTGATGAGGGTTGTCTCGTATCGGTTTATCGGCTCCAGGGCCAGCCGCACGCCCGCGGCGCCGGCAGTATCGCAGCACTCCTGCAGCGCGGAGACCAGCCACGCCATGGCCTGGGCGCGATCCACCCCGGGCTGCACGATGCCGCGCAGCAGCCCGATGATGATCGTGGCGTTCAGCCGCGCGGCCAGGGGCACGTGGCTCTTCACCCGCGCGATCGCTGCCGCGCGCACCTCGGCGGAGGGGTCGGTGAAGGAGAGTCTTTCCTCGCCCCACGCCTGGCCGGTGCCGATGGCCGGGACTTCCAGCCCGGCCGCGGTCACTTTCGCCCACACGTCGTCCGGATCCAGCAGGCCGGGCTCGCGCACGGCCAGCTCCACGCCGTCGTAGCCGAATCCGGCGATGCGGGCCAGGTTGCCCTCGAAGTCGCCCTTGAAGGCCACCGCCTCGAATCGGGCCGGCTGCGTGGACAGCACGACGCTGAGCCGGCCCGGCCAGGCGCCCTGCCGGGCGATCCGGCCGGCCCCTTCTCCCATCTCACGTGCCTTCGTTCGCATTCCCTGTCATCCTCCCCGCGGTCAGACGTCCTGTTTCCTGTGCTCCGGGCTCGGCGCGCCCGCGTAGATCTGTAGCTCACCGGCCGGCACGGCAACGCGCACGCGCGGCCCCTGGGCCCTGGCTGCATCGTCCACCAGCACCATCTCGTCGCCGACCGAGACGTAGTGCCGGTAGACCGAACCGACGAAGAACACCTCCAC
>CAZMIS010000284.1:0-5893 GCA_964566325.1 uncultured Anaerolineales bacterium | reverse complement strand
GGTCGGCGCAGCCGCATACCAATCGGCAGGACCGCCGATGCGAAAGGTGGTGTGCCTGGCGAGTGGCTCGTCGTGCACCAACTCGATGCCCAGGCGGCGGGCCGCCGACTCAAAGTCCATGCCTGTTCGCCTACGCCGATCCGTCCCGCTCGCGCAACCCTGCCAGGAGCAGCGTGCCGACCGCATTACCATCTCCGGCGCTCATCGTGATCACGACGTCGTCCGGCTCGACTGCCTCGAGCAGGTGCGCTGCGGCTGCCTCGATCTCGCCGACGTACATCGCGCCCGGGTGATTGATCGTGTCCAGCAGCAGGGTGCTGTGCATGCCCAGATCGATCTTCTCGCGCGCAGCGTAGATATCCAGCAACAGCACGCGGTCTGCATCGTCGAAGCTGTGCGCGAAATCCTGCAGCAATGCCTGCGTGCGGCTATAGGTGTGCGGCTGAAAAACGACCCAAATCCGCCGGGTCGGATACCGCATGCGGGCGGCCGACAGGGTGGCTGCGATCTCCGTGGGATGGTGTGCATAGTCGTCGATGACGATCACGCCGCCGCCCTCGCCGACGAACTCGAATCGCCGCCCTGCGCCTCTGAAGTCCCTCAGCATCTTGGCCGCCAACTGCGGCGCAATGTGGTGCCAGTTCGCCACGGCCAGAGCCGCCAGCGCGTTACGCACGTTGTGGCGCCCTGGGACGGGCAGCGAAAGGCTTGCCACCTGCTGCCCATCGTGCCAGACCGATGCATCGAAGCCCCCGACCGTATTGGGCGACAGATCACGGGCCTGCCAGCGGGCCCCCTCGGTCAGCCCGTACGTCTCGACCTGGACACCGGAGCGGACCGCGCTGCGCAGGTCGAGGGCGCCCACGTCATCCACGCACGTCACCAGGAGCCCGTCGGCCGGGATGTGCCCGACGAACTTCTGGAACGCCTCGGTGAACGCTGCCGGGGTGGGATAGCAGTCGACGTGATCCCATTCCACGTTGGTGACCACGCCAATCTCGAGTTCCAGCCCCAGGAACATGCCGTCGTACTCATCCGCCTCGACGACAAATGGACCCTTGCCCGCACGCGCCGAGATGTTGGCAAATGCCGCCATTCCCTCGGCGGGGCCCAACGACAGCCGGCCGCCTACGATGATGCTGGGGTCGAGGCCGGCGCGCAGCAGGATCACGGCGATCATGCTCGTGGTGGTCGTCTTGCCGTGTGTCCCGGCGACGCCGATGCCGTGTTGGCCCCGCATCAGCGGGCCCAGAAATTGCGCCCGCTTTACGACCGGTATGCCGGCCGCCTTCGCAGCCGCGATCTCCACGTTGGTCTCGGGCACTGCGGAGGAGATGAGCACAAGATCGGCGCCCGTCACGTTGCCGGCGTGATGCCCGCGATGGACCTGCACGCCCCGATCGGCGAGCGCCGCGGTCACCTCGTTCGGCCGCTGATCAGATCCGCTGACGACATAGCCGCGCTCGAGCAAGAGCCCGGCGATGGCAGACAGGCCGGCGCCACCGATCCCGACCAGGTGGACGTGCACAGGCTTGTGCCGGGGCAGGTCCGGCGAGAGGAGCCGCACCCAGGCAGGTTCGGTGCCGGGCAGTCTCCCGTGGGGTTCGAGATTGATCACGCTGTCCGTTCCATCGCTCATTTCCAGACCCTGGCTACCAGCAAGATAACCGCCAGGCCAATGAAATACGGCCAACTAAAGACCGCAGGCGGCAGAAGCTGTACGATCGAATGATAGAACGCTGAGAATGGCGCACTCACCGGCAGCCCTGGCCATCCGACGTGGTGCAAATAATACCATATACTTCCTGCCAGGAGATAACCGTTCAACAGGCCGGTGCCGATATCGAAGAAGAGCCGATTACCCCGGCCGGGAAACTGCAGGGTCTGCCCCTGGTACGAGATGAAGGCGATCACGATCAGGGCGATGACGAAAACCCAGGCGCGCACCGGTGCGGCTGCGGTCTGTCCCGTCAGGAGTGTCAGCGCCCGATCCAGGACGCCCTGGTAGCGCTCGTTCAGGAACTCGAGCACGAAGAGGGCGATCAGGAGCATCGTGGTAACGCCGAGCTCCTTGGCGTAGCCCCGGACGACACCCACGATCATCGATACAATCAGCAGTACCAGGAACGTAATCTCGATAGGTCCCACAGCATCAACCCTTCTTGGCGCCGCGACCGCCTGAACGGGAGGCGAGCAGCAGGAAGATGGCAATTACGATGCCCAGAAACGTGGCGATCAAGCCGCGGTTGGCCAGGCTGAGCAGGAAATTCAGGACACGCGCGGACAGCGATGGCCCGCCGGCGCCCGGCTGGATGGCCAAGGGCGGCGCCCCCACCGTGGGCAGGAAGCCGAAGGGCAGCGGAATCAGTGCGCTCAACTCGGGCGTCACGGCCCTGATGACCATTCCGCTGACGATGTAGCCCGCAGCGAGGCCAAGGATCAGGCCCAGCACCGATCGCTTGCCCTTGAAATACGGGATGCCGCTCAGCAGCAACGCGGTCAGCACCACGATGACGAAGAGCAGCCCCAGCACCAGCGGCTCGTTGGCGCCCTCGACAAGTGCGGGCGCGTTCTTGAGCGACTGCAGGGCCTCTTCTGCGCCGCCTTCGCCCGTGAGGGCGCCCATGCCCCCGGAAAGCAGGAAGCGGAATCCCTTGCCGAACGCATTGATGTAACGGATGATGACGTCGCCCAGGCGCCCGGTGATGGCAACGGCCAACACGGTCAGGATCAGGACGAAGAAGGCTGCGCGCCACCCGCGCAGATACCCGACCACCCCGAAGATGGCCATGAACGCCGCCAACACGATCAACCAGGTCATTTCACCCTCATCCCAACCGCTGCGACGCGGAGCAACTCAGCCGCGATGCGCTCCGCAGCATCGGGCCGCGCCAGCGCCGTGGCTGCGGCCGACATGGCCTGAAGCCGCTCGGGTTGATCCAGCAGCGCCCCGATCGCCGGCTTCAACTGCGCCTGCAGATTCTGGTCCGGGATCACGATGGCCGCGCCACGATCGGCAAGGTAGGCGGCATTGGCATCCTGATGCTGCCCGGCGAAAGGATACGGCGCCAGGATGGCAGGCAGTCCGGCTGCCGGAAACTCGCCCAGGGTCGCTGCGCCCGCGCGTGCCACGACCAGGTCCGCCGCGACCAGCGCATGCACCATATCATGCAGATACGGGACTGCATGATATCGGGCGCGCAGTTCGGATGGCCAGGTATGGCTCGCCAGCTCCTTCTGCGACTCAGACCAATCTGTCTGCCCTGTAATGTGCACCACCTGGCAGCGATTCAGCAAATCCGGCAGGGCCGCAGCCAGCGCCCGATTGATGCTGCGGGCTCCCCGGCTGCCGCCGAAGACCAGGACTACGGGCAATTCGGCCGTCAGGCCGAGCGTGCTCCATCCCACATGCTTGGGCGTCGTGAACAGATCGGCGCGCACCGGGTAGCCGGTGACGACAGCCTTGTCCCCGAAGAAGTGGGCCGTTTCCGGGAATGAAACCGCCACCTTCTGTGCGAGGCGGCTGGTAACCTTGATGGCCTGGCCGGGCGTCAGATCGGGCAGATAGATCAGCAGCGGCACGCGCGGCTTGGCACGGGCTGCGGCCCAGGCAACCGGCGCCGCCACATAGCCGCCCGTCATGAACACGGCATGAGGCCGCCATTCGCGGATCAGACGGGCGCATTGCTGCGCGCCGCGGCGCATTCGGACGATGTTGCGCATCGCCACCAGGGGCGAGCGCCCGCGGATCTGCCCGGTTTCGACCGCGACAAACGAGATCCCTTCCCTTTCGGCAAGGATCTGCTCGATGCCACCTGCCTCCCCGACGTACCGGACTTCCGCCGAGTCGCTCAGCCGGAGCTCAGCGAGCGGGGCTTGCGCGCCGGCGGCTCTTGTCGGTGGCCGGCCGGCGATTGGGCCGTCGGATGGACGGATTGCGTCCTGGGGCAGTGCGCCCTGCTGTCGGGCGACCAGTGCCCGGAGTGCGGCGATTACCGCCAGGACGGGATAGACGTGGCCGCCAGTCCCCCCACCGGAAAGCAAAATACGCATGGGTCGGTGTTCTCTCCCTTGCTGAGCGCGAGACGCTCAGCAGCAAGCCAATAGCAGCCATGCACGACACGAGTGATGACCCTCCATACGACATGAACGGCAGTGGTTGCCCGGTGGCCGGGATCAACGTCAGCGATGCGGCGATGTGAATGCCGGCTTGAACGAGGATCCAGGCGGTCAGTCCCACGGCCAGCAGTGCTCCGAAGCGCGTGGGCGCGTTGAGTGCGATGCCAACGGCACGATAGCCGAACCAAACGAAGAGGGCGATGACCGCGAGCATGCCCCAGATCTTGAAGTCCGCGCCGATGTTGGCGAACAGGAAGTCACTCCACAGCCCGAACACCGACGCCTTCAGCTGCCACATGGTGGGATCGGTCCCGATGCCGTTGCCGGCCCGGACCAGCCAGGTCAGCTCGAGCAGTTCCTGCGGCGCCTTGGTCGGATCGAACCAGACGTTGTACCAGTCCTGGATGCGGCCGAGCGGATAGCCGAACTGCCACATGGCGAAGGCGAGGATCGGCGTCCCCACCGCGGCCAACGCCAGCAACTGCTTGAACATGCCGCCCCCGACAAAGTAGATGGTCAGCCCGATGGCGAGCACGATCATCGTGACGCTGACGCTCTGCTCGAGGATGATCAGCCCGGCGACCAACCCGATGATCACGGCAAACGGGATGAACCCCTCCTTGAAGGTGCCCACCCGCCGGCCGCGCGCGGCGACCCACGCGGCGACGTAGATCGTGACGCCCAGCTTCGCCAACTCGCTGGGCTGGAAGCGCGCGCCGGTGAAGGTTCGCTTCCCGCCGAACTCGCTTTCGGCGCCGAAGATGAGGACGGCAATGAGGATCAGGACCGTGAATCCCATGATCGGGATCGCCATCTTGCGCCAGAAATCGTATGGGATGAGTGCGACGAACGCGGCCACCGCGGCGCCCACCGCCACCCACTTGGCCTGTGCCAGGAAGTACCTGGTTCCGACGGTCGCGAAGCTGGCGCTGAACACCATGAACAGCCCGAGCAGCAGCATCGTGGCGACGATCCCCACGAGTGCAAAATCCATGCTCATGATCGCAGACTGGAGGGCCTGGAAGATCTCGGGGCGTTTCTGTGTGCCTCTTCGGGCCGATTGAGCGCTCATGGCAAGTTCTCCACCAGTTCACGAAAATGCTGGCCGCGTGCGGCGAAATCCACGTATTGATCGAAGGACGTGCCCCCCGGCGCCAGCAGAACCACGTCCCCGGGCTGGGCGCTGCGAGCCGCCTCGGCAACTGCGGCCACCAGGTCCGCCACCTTGGCGGTGGAAACGGGGTCGACGTTGGCTCGGCGCGCATGCTGGCTGAGCGCCTCTGCGATCAGATCGGCCGCTTCGCCGAACAGGATGACCTTCCGAACGTCCCTGCGATGCACCTCGGCGGCGCATTCGTCCCAGGGCAAGTGCTTGTCCCGTCCACCCAACAGCAGGACGAGTGGCTCATCGAACGAGCGGATGTCCGCCACGGTTCGCTCGGGCGCAGTCGCGATCGAATCGTTGATCCACAGGACGCCGCCACGCTGGCGGACGATCTCGAGACGGTGCTCGACGCCGGTGAAGGTCGTCGCTACAGCCGCCATCTCCGCGGGACCCGCGCCGGCCGAGCTCGCCAGCGCGGCGGCTGCGAGCATGTTGGCCCGATTGTGCCGTCCGCGCAGCCGCATGTCGGCCGAGTTGCAGATGACCTCATCCGGCAGCCCCTCGCGGCGCAACACCAGGCGTTCACCCTGCATGAATGCGCCAACTGCAACCTCATGCTGCAGGCTGAAGCTGTGCAGAGAGGCCTGGAGCGGGAAGTAGAGCGCTTCC
>CAZMIS010000283.1:0-5918 GCA_964566325.1 uncultured Anaerolineales bacterium | reverse complement strand
TGCGCCGCAACCCCGAGACCGCCTACAATGCGGACTTCACGAACAGCTACTACTACAACTCCTACACGAGCGAGATCGCGCCGTTCATGAATGTCTCCGATGTCAGCGACGGCGAGCTGAGCCGCATGGCCATCGTCGCGCGCAAGCGTTTTCTGGAGAGCAAGCAGAAGCGGAAATATCTGCGCTACTTCGGCCCCAAGTGGGGCGAGCGCTTGTATCGCGTGGCGCAGGTCGAGCCGATCCACAGTGCCGGCCGCACCATTCTGAACCTTGGACTATTCCCGCGCTTCCGCCAGCTGCAGCCGAAGCGCGAGGTGGAGGCCTGGAACTAATGACTGAAGCGAACAACGGGCGCGACGGCTCTCCGAACGGTGGGCTGAGCTTCCTGGAGAAGGTCGAGCTGGCCACGCGGCGGCGGCGCAACAAGATGATGCGGCCGGGCAAGTGGCTGGCGTACGAGACCGGGCAGACCCGGCTCGTGCCGCCGCCGGACAGGCTCTACATCGAGTCGACCAACATCTGCAATCTCTCGTGCATCATGTGCCCCACGGGCCGCAAGGAACAGATCCGCAAGAAGGGCTTCATGGAATGGGAGCTCTTCAAGAGCATCGTGGACGAGATGGCCCCGTGGGTGCAGGCGACGACCCTGCACATTTGGGGCGAGCCGCTGATGCACCCGAAGCTGTTCGACATGATCGAGTACTGCAACCGCAAGGGCCTGCGCAGCGAGATCAGCACCAATGCGACCCTGCTCACCGAGGAGCGGGCGCAACGCATCCTGGATGCGGGGCTGAGCGCCATCTACCTGTGCCTGGATGGCATGCGTCCCGAGACGTACGAGCTGATCCGCGTGAACGCGGACTACGAGAAGACCAATGCGAACATCCGCCGCTTCATCGAGTTGAAGCAGGCCGGCGGCTACCAGTTGCCCTACGTCAACCTCCAGATCATCGAGATGGAGAAGACGATGGGCGAGGTGGACGAGTTCGTTGCGGCGTGGAAGCTGCCGGGCGTCAACCGGATCAACGTGAAGCCGTTCGATTCATGGGGCGGCCAGATTGAGGATATCAACGCGCTGCGGTCCGAGGAGGCACGACTGCCGCAGAAGCGCTATGCCTGCCCGAACCTGTGGTATCACACCCACATCTACTGGGACGGCCGGATCGCCATGTGCGACCGGGACTTTAACCTCCAGTACGACCTGGGCAACGTGCAGAGCGAAGATGGCGCGGTGCAGGTGTTGAAGAACTGGAACGGCCCCAAGATGCAGGAGCTGCGCCGGCTGCACGTCGAGGGCGACCTCGAGCACGTCTCGCCCTGCAACACCTGCACGGAGTGGGCCTGGTGGAAGCCGCAGCCCTTCCGATCGTACGGCAACTACAACGCTGCGAAGCTCAAGGGCGAGTCGGAATAGGTCCCTGGCGGCGCCCCGGGGCGCCGGAGATGCCAGGGGGCTGAGGCCCTGGAATACGAGGTAGCAATCAACTGTGACCATACGTAAGATCGTCTTGATCCAGCCGGGACGAGACGGCCGGAAGCTCGGTCGCGCGACCAGCGAACCCTACACCCTGATGCGGCTTGCCTCCCTGGTTCCCCTGGACATCCCGGTGGAAATCTGGGACGAGGACCTGATGCGGCTCCCGATCGAGACGCTCGGGAAGGGCGACCTGGTGGGCATCACCGCCAAGACGCTGCTGATCGACCGCGCCAAGGCGATGAGCCGCAAGATCCAGGCGCAGGGCGCCACGGTCGTGATCGGCGGGACACATGCGACGCTCGTACCCGACGAGGTCGAAGGGTGGGCGGATGCAATCGCGGTGGGCGAGGGTTATCGCACCTGGCCGCAGATCATCCGCGACTTCGATGGTGGCACCCTGCAGCCCCGCTACACCGACGAGGAATGGGCCCCGCTCGATTCCGGGGTGGCCAACCTGCAGGATCGCGTCCTGCGCATGGTGGACGAGCATCGCAACTACTGGACGCCGTACCTCGAGATCACGCGCGGTTGCCCGCGCAGCTGCACCTTTTGCACGGCCATTCGGGTCTCGGGGCAGAAGATGCGCCTGCGCCCGGTGGAAGAGGTCGTGGAGGAAATCGAGCGCCGCAAGCTGCGCCGCTTCTTCCTCACGGACGACAATTTCGGCCTGAACTTCCGGCTCTTCCCCGAGTACATGGAGCAGCTCTTCCGCGCGCTGGCGAAGCTGCCCCTGTCCGGCTGGACGGCCCAGGCCGAGCAGATGGTGGCGGAGCATCCCGACCTGCTGGACCTGGCGCGCGAGGCGCACCTGGACAAGTTCTTCATCGGCTTCGAGTCGATCAATCCCGGCAACCGCAAGGAGCTGGGCGGCAAGGCGCGCGGCGACGTGGTCAAATCGCAGCAGGTCATCGAGACGGTCCAGAAGCATGGGATCGGCGTGGTCGGCCTGTTCGTCTATGGCTTCGACAGCGACACGCCCGACATCTTTCCTACGGCGTGGGAGTTCATCCGCAACAGCGGGCTGGACAGCGTGAGCGCGACCATCCTGACGCCCTATCCCGGCACCGTGCAGCGCAGGGAACTGCTGGCCCAGGGCCGCATCCTGCCCCACGACACGTGGGAGAGGTACAACACCAACCATGTCACCTACGTGCCGGCGCAGATGACCGTCGAGCAGCTTCAGGCGGGCTACGACTGGCTGTGCCGCCGCCTGTACAGCCCGCGGGAAATCGCGGTGCGCGGCATGCGCGCCTGGCGCCGCCACTGGCCGGACCGCGCGCGCCAGCGCATGTTCTCCAGCTTCAGCACCGATGTGGGCTATCGTTGGGAGACCGCCCACCGGCTGGATTAGTCATGCTGGGTGAGACCTCCGAGGTCTCAGGGCAACCTCCGGTTGGCCCGACCTCGGAGGTCTGAGTTCGCGATGCAGAAACGAGCTTATGATGAAAGTACTACTGGCGAGTCCTGAATCGGAGGTGTGGACCTCCCGCAAGCACATCCCCCTCGGCCTGGGTTACCTGGCCGGCGTGCTGCGCGAGGCCGGCCATCCGGTCGCCATTTACGATGCGGCCATCGAGACGGAGCCGCTCGAAGCGGTCGTCCGCCGCGGCGGCTACGAGCTGATCGGCATCACGGCAGTGACGCCGCTGATCGTCGATGCCTGGAACATGGCGAAGGAGGCCAAGCGCCTCGGCATGATCACCGTGCTCGGCGGCCCGCACCTGA
This sequence comes from uncultured Anaerolineales bacterium, assembly GCA_964566325.1. Lineage (GTDB taxonomy): Bacteria > Chloroflexota > Anaerolineae > CG2-30-64-16 > CG2-30-64-16 > JALOOB01. Next base: position 2,716 of record CAZMIS010000283.1, on the reverse strand, counting down.
CGCTCATGCCCGAGGAGTCAATCGGGCCGGAGCACCCGGAGATCGACTACGTCGTCAAGGGCGAGGCCGAGGAGAGCTTCATCGAGCTGATCGACGCGATCGAGGGCCGGCGCAGCATGGAGACCGTGCACGGGCTCTTCTGGCGGCGCAACGGCGAGATGGTCGTCAATCCGCCCGCGGGCCTCGTCATGAACCTGGACAGCATCCCGTATCCCGCGCACGACCTGTTTAAGATCAACCGCTACACCAACCTGCAGCCGCTGACGGACGGACTCGACAAGAACGCGCGCGCGTTCACCATCATGACGAGCCGCGGCTGCCCCTACAAGTGCACCTACTGTTCCAAGCCGATCACCGGCGACACGTGGCGCGGTCGCTCGGTCGACAACGTGATCGGCGAGTGGCGCTGGCTGGTGCGCGATCTGCGGGCCACCGAGATCGGCGTGACCGACGACATCTGGAACCTGAAGCTGGACCGCGCCAAGGAGCTGTGCCGGCGCCTCATCGCGGAGGGGCTGAACACCGTACCGTGGGTCACGGTGCACGGCATGAAGGTCAACCACGCGGACCCCGAGCTGTTCCAGCTCATGAAGGCCGCGGGGTGCAAGCGGGTCGGATTCGGCGTCGAAAGCGGCGACCAGCAGATCCTGCGCAACGTCATCAAGAAGAGCCAGTCGCTCGACATGGTGCGTAACGCGTTCAAGTGGTCCCGGGAGGCCGGGCTGCAGACCATGGGCTTCTTCATCTTCGGCATGCCCCAGGAGACCGAGGAGACGATGGAGAAGACCATCCAGTTCGCGCTGGAGCTGGACCCCGACCTGGCCAACTTCATGCTGGCCACGCCCTATCCGGGCACCGAGATGTACGACGTGATTCAGAAGCACGGCAACATCTTCGCGAATGAATGGGCCGACTACGCCATCCATTCGGACAAAGCGCGCTTCGCCATGCCGGGCTACGATCCCGACATGGTCGTGAAAAAGTGGAAAGAGGCTTACCGCCGCTTCTACCTCTACCGGCCGAAGCGGATCTGGGAGAAGGTGTCGAAGAAGAGCTTCTGGACCGAGCTGCCCGCGACGCTCGCGAACGCAAAGCGTTTCTTCCTGCCGGAGAAGTCGCCCGCGAAGGCCGGGTAGGGACCGCCGGCCAGCGACATGCAAGGGGCTGCCCATTCGATTCGGGCAGCCCCCTTTTTCTATGCCCCGTCAGCCCATCTCAGCGGCGCCGGCGCCTCCCTGGCTGGACAGCGCGGCCAGGAGATCGCGCACGCGCAGGATCAGATTTCCGGGGCGCATGACGGTCACCTGTGGATGGCCGGGCTGGTAATGGCGTCCGTTGAACGTGACCAGCCAGGGGCACTCTTCGCGCAGTGCGGCCACCAGGAGCGGCAGGTCGGCCGGATCGGCGAGGCCGGCGTAAGGGATCAGATCGGCCGGCGCAGGATCCGCGACCACCTGCAGGCACCGGCTGACGATCAGCCGAAACGCCGGCAGCGTGGCAGGCAGCTTCGCTGCCAGGTTCCGCTCTGCCTCGATCACAGCCTGCTGGGACGTAATGGCCTCGATCAGTGTGATCTCGGCCATGCGCAGGACGGTCAGGCTCGCGCCGTGTTCCGATGGGGCGGCCGCGCCGGCAAAGAGGACATCTGCGTCGACAAAGACCCGCGGCTTACGCGGCTGAGTCGCCGGCATAGTTCTCTCGATGGTAGCGTTCGCGCTGTTCGCGGAGTGCGCCGAGCAATTCCTCCACGCTCAGGCCGGCAGCAAGCCGCGCCCGTTCGATCTCGCGCGCCAGCTCCGGCACCATCGGCACCATCGGGGTCAGCGCGATCACGCCATCCAGGTCGACGATCCGTACGGTGTCGCCCACCCCAATGCCATACTTTTCGCGCAGCTCTGCCGGCAGCGTCAGTGTGCCGCGCTGCCGGACCTGAATCGTCGCGTCCATCGACACCTCCTGCGGACATTCTGCGATTGCAGATTTTCCGCACACCGCCATCATACACCCAGGCATGATGAAAGACAAGCGGTAGTTTCTACCAGGCAGGGGTTTAAACCTCGCGCCGGAGTACTTGCCCGCCAGCAACGCATCACTGCGGCATCAGCGCGAACACACCCCAGCCCAGGAACTCACGCGTATAGGCGGCGTAGCGCTCGGGTTCGGAGGCCAGTCTGGCCCGAACATCTTCCGCAAGCTCGTCGTCAGGATTGGCTTCAAGCCACCGGCGCATGGTGAGCCATTTGGCCGCTTCGTATCTATCCCAGTCGTCCTGGTCAGCCGTGACCATCTCGACGACGTCGTAGCCAAGGCGGCCGAAAGACGCGAGAAGTTCCGGAAGCATGAGATAGTCGGAGATCGAGTTGACAAGACATCCCTTGGCAACATCCTCCGCCGGCGGCAGCCGGCGCCAGTAGGGCTCCCCGATGAGGATGATCCCTCCGGCGCTCAGGCTTCGCGCCAGAAGCTCGATCGTGCCGGCGACGCCACCGCCGATCCAGGTGGCGCCGACACAGGCGGCCACGCCGGCTTTCTCGTCAGAGACATAGCCGGCAGCATCGCCGTGGAGGAACCTGACCTGATCGGCCACGCCGAGTTGTTCAGCGCGGCGTCTCGCCTGCTCGGTGAACAACTGGCTCATGTCGATGCCGATGCCGGTGATCGCGTGATCGCGCGCCCAGGTGCACAGCATCTCCCCCGAACCGCTGCCGAGGTCGAG
>CAZMIS010000282.1:0-5921 GCA_964566325.1 uncultured Anaerolineales bacterium | reverse complement strand
CCTGCGTACGGAGGTCGACCCCCAGATGGCGGACGTCTGGGTGGACGCCGGCGGCAGCCACATCTAGTCGTGACCTCAGGCGCCCGGAGTCGACGATCATTCGGATCGCCGGCGCCGGGCGCACCCCTGTTATACCTCCCCTTCAGACGATATTGGGACTTGCATTCTCCAAAATAATATAGTATTATTTGTTTCAGTCCAGTCAAGTCCTTTGAGCCACAATATCTTACGGTTATTCATGAACACGCGAGGAGGCACAGAATGCAAGCCAGGTTTGTCGCGATCGGTCTGCTCATCGTCCTGCTGGTGACCACAGGTTGCGCGCCCATCCCGTTGATGAATCCGGCCGAAGCCCCGGAAGCGCCCGTGGCCGAATCGGCGCCCTCTGGCGACACGCGCGGCGCGTCAGAGCCGACCAATACGCCCACCCCCACTGTCGTGCCGACTGAGACGCCCACGGCCACACCCACGACCTTCGTGTCGCCGCTGCCGACGCCGGTCGAGTCCGAGCTTGCGGTCACCAAGACGGCTAACACGTCTCTGGACCGCACCTACAAGTGGAAGATCGAGAAGACGGCTGACCGGGACAAGCTGACGCTGTCGGTCGGCCAGGCATTCACGGTCAACTACTCGGTCGTGGTGGACACCGACGGAGAGCCGGTCGACAGCGACTGGGCCGTATCCGGCGTCATCTCGGTCAATAACCCGTCGACGGTCGCGGCAACCATCAACAGCATTGCAGACGCCGTGTCCCCTGACATCGTGGCGACCGTGAATTGCAGCGTCAGCCTCCCGCACGCCCTGCCCGCGGCCGGCACGCTGGACTGCGGCTACAACGCCGCCCTGCCCGACGCGACCAGCCGCACCAACACGGCGACCGCGACGATGCAGAACCTCGCGACTGCAGGGACGACCGACTTCACCGGATCGACCGCGGTGGATTTCGCCAACGCGACCGTCAGCTCGGTGGACGAGTGCGTCAATGTCACCGATCGCGCTGCGGGATCGCTCGGCACGCTCTGCGCCGGGCTCGACACGCTGCCGAAGACCTTCACCTACACCGCCACAGTCGGACCGTTCCAGAAGTGCGGCAGCTATACGGCGGTCAACACGGCCTCCTTCGCCAGCATCGACACCGGTGCGACCGGATCCGACGATCACACCATCACCGTCGATGTGCCGTGCGGCGGTTGCACGCTGACCCAGGGTTACTGGAAGAACCACTCGGCCAAGGGACCGGCACGGTACGACGAGAACTGGGCACGACTTGGGCCGGCCGGGGAGGATACGATTTTCTTCCTGAGTGGCAAATCTTATTACCAGGTGCTCTGGACCGCTCCGGCGGGCAACGAGTATTTCACCCTGGCGCATCAGTATATTGCTGCGAGGATCAACCAGCTGAACGGAGCGGGATCAACCACCGCGGTGGACGAGGCGATGGCGTGGGCGGAGAGCTACTTCAACACGTATTCGCCGGTGCCGGCGCCCATCGATCCCCTGAAGGCGCAGGTGACCGAAACCGCGACAACGCTGGACAAGTATAACCAGGGAATCATCGGTCCCGGACACTGCGCCGAGTGAGCGGCCGCGACGCCTGACCCAATCGCCGGGGCAATGGACGGACCGCCATTGTCCCGGCTTGCGCGCTCGCCGCGCGCCATCTTGCACCCGAGCCATGCCACGTGGCGCAAGGAGCTCTCAGTACGGCTTGTAGTCAGCAGACTGGTGCCGGAAGTAAGTGTTGTAGAGCCTGGCGTAGTGACCGCCGGCGGCCAGCAGGCCGGCGTGGTTGCCCTCCTCGATGATCCGGCCCCGATCCATGACGATGATGCGATCGGCTGCCTGAACCGTGGAGAGGCGGTGCGCGATGACGATGGCCGTCCGGTCGCGCATGATCTCGTCGAGGCCATCCTGGATCTGGGTCTCGGTGAACGGATCGACGCTGGCCGTCGCCTCGTCCAGGATGAAGATGGCCGGATCCTTGAGGAGCACGCGCGCCAGCACGACCAGTTGCCGCTGGCCCATCGACAGGCTGGCGCCGCGCTCGCCCACGTCGGTCTGCAGGCCGTGCGGCAGGTCGGCTACCCAATCGCCGCCGGCCAGGCGCCGGGCGGCCAGGTCGACCTCCTCGTCCGTTGCCTCCGGACGCGCGTAACGGATGTTGGCGGCGACGGTGCCTGAGAAGAGGAACGGCTCCTGGGGCACGATCCCGATCTGCCGGCGATACTCCGCCAGGTCGAAGGTGCGAATGTCGCGGCCATCGACCAGCAACTGGCCCCCCTGGAACTCATAGAAGCGCGCCACGAGCCGCGCGACGCTGCTCTTGCCCGCGCCGGTGTGCCCCACGAGTGCCACGGTCTCCCTCGGGTGGATGGTCAGTCCGAAATCGGGCAGGACGACCTCGCCGCCGCGCTGGTCGGTCTCGTCCGGCGTGTAGGTGAAGTGCAGGTGGCGGAACTCGATGCTTCCATCCAGTCGGGGCACGGATTCGCTGGCCGACTGGACCACCTTCGGCTCCGCATCGATCAGGGCGAACACCCGCTCCGAGGCCGCCAGGCCATCCTGAAACTGGCTCCAAAACGACGCGATGCCGATGATCGGCCACCAGAAGAATCCCACCGACTGCATGAACAGGTACCAGTTGCCGGGCGTGATGTTGCCGGGCGGCTGCGTGGCCAGGCCGCCGAAATAGATCAACACCGCGACGCCGATGCCGGACGATGCGCCGATGATCGGAAAGATCGTGTCAAGCGTCAGCCCGCGGCGCAACACGACGCCGTAGGCCTGCGTGTTGTTCGCCGCGAACGCGTCGTAGATCGCCCGCTCCTGGCGGAAGCTCTTGGCAACCACGATGCCGCTGACCGACTCCTGAATCTGCGCGTTGATCTTGGCGGTCACGCGCCGCGCCCGTTGCGTGACGACGCGCGCGATCCGGCGGAAGCTGAGGGCAAACACCGCGGCGACCGGCGCCATCACAAGGAGCATCAGCGTCAACCGGGCGTTGATCGTCAGCAGCCAGACGGAGAGGAAGATAACGACCATCACCTGGCTCAGCAGGCTGGTCGTGAGCGTCACGACCTCGGCCAGATCCTGGGTGTCGGACGTGACACGGCTGACGACTTTCCCCGAGGGGTGCTCGTCATAGAACGACATATCGTGCCGCATGGTTGCGGCAAACACATCCTCACGAATCTTGAGCACCACGTCGCCGACGACGCGGGCGGAGAACCACTGCTGAATGTAGTTGAATACCCAGGCCATGACACCGAGCAGCAGGACGCCCGCACAGAGTGCCAGGATCGCGAGCGTAGACGGGTTGCGGGCCATCAGGTCGATGCCGGCGGAGATCAGGATGGGTCCCCCGCTGCCCGCGAGCGAATTCAGCGAGATGGCCGCCGCGACAAGCACCATCCGCTTGCGGTGCGGCCAGAAGTAGCTCAGCACGCGACGCAGCAGCTCGCGGTCGCCGTAGTTGCGGTCGTAGGCCTCGCTATCGAGGCCGTCCAGCACGAATCCCATCAGTTACACCTGGCGAAGATGCGGCAGTAATCGGGCGAGCGCTCGAGCAGCTCCTCGTGGCTCCCCTGGTCCACCAGCTCGCCGCGTCGCAGCACGAGGATGCGGTCGGCCCACCGGATCTGGCTGAGCCGGTGGGTAATGAGGAAGGTCGTCCGGTTGCTGCTGATGCGGCGCATCGCGCGCTGGATCTGATCCTCCGTCGCGCTGTCGATCGCGCTGGTGCTGTCATCCAGCACCAGGATCCGGGGATCGGTCAGAAATGCGCGCGCGATCGCGATGCGTTGGCGCTGCCCGCCGGAGAGGGTCACGCCGCGCTCGCCCACCTCCGTGTCGTAGCCCTCCTTGAAGCTCATAATGAAGTCGTGAGCCTGGGCTGCCTCCGCGGCCTGCAGGATCTCCTCCTCGGTGGCATCGGGTTTGCCGAACGCGATGTTCTCCCGCAGCGTGCGGGAGAAGAGGAACGGATCCTGCTCGATGAAGGAGATCTGCGAGCGAAGCGACTCCAGGTTCCAGTCACGCACGTTGATGCCATCGATCCGGACCGCACCCGAGTCGACGTCGAAGATGCGGTTGATCAGCCGCGTCAGCGTCGACTTGCCAGAGCCAGTCTGGCCGACGATCGCGATCGTCTCGCCCGGCTCTGCGGTGAAGGTCACACCACGCAGCACCGCCCCATCCCCCGAGTCAGCGGCGCCGTTGTAGCCGAAGCCCACGCGGTCGAAGTGCACCTGTCCGCGGATGACCTGCGAGATGCCCTGCGGGTTCTCGTCCAGCTCGGTCTCGGTGTTGATCGTCTCCAGGATGCGGCGTGCACTGGCAACGCCCAGCTGCACGAGGTTGAACGTGAAGATCGACATGTTCGTCGGGAAGCGCAGCGTACCGACCAGGCCCAGGAAGGCAATCGCTTGTCCCAGGGTCAGGTCGCCCGCCTGCCACAGCACCAGGCCGTGCCAAAGGGACGCGGCCCACGCGGCCGCGAACACCAGCGTCGGCCAGTAGCGGGCCTGGACCTCGCCCTGACGGACGTTCAGATCGCGCACCTTGCGGGCATCGCCCGTGAACTTCAGCCACTCGTACCGCTCCTGTACGTTGGCCTTCACCACTTCGATACCTGCGATGGCCTCCGCCAGTCCCGCGTTCATCACGCCGAACTGCTCGCGAATCGCCGTGCTGACCGGGTTGAGCCTGCGGTTGTAATCGTGAATGGTGAGCGCCAGCCCGACCAGAAAGAGCGAAGGGATGATCAACAGCCGCGTATCGATGCGGGCGATCAGCACCAGCGGCACCACGACGGCCATCAGCGAGTCGAGCAGCAACATGAGGCCCGGGCTGAAGAGCAGATTCAGCATCTTGACGTCGTTGGTGGCCCGCGCCATGATGTCGCCGATGCGCTGGCGCATATGGAAGGTTTGGCTCTTGCCCAGCAGGCTGGCATACAGCTCGTCGCGCGCGTCCCGCTCGATGCGCGCGGCCACGAATTCGACCGAGTAGTTGCGCAGCAACCCGGTGACACCCTGGCCGATCGCGATCCCTACCGCAGTCAGCGCCAGTGCTGCCAATGCGCTCCTGGTCCACCCGGGGGCGGCGATCAGGTCGAATGCCCGGCCGACAATGACCTGGATCTGGCTGTAGAAGAAGTTGTTGGTAATCGCTGCAAGCAGAGCCAGAAGCGGGAAATGAGGGTAACGCGCCATATGCGAAACGATCCAACGCACGGGCCCGCGGCGATCGTACCGGTGTTCATGGTCGAGACGGAACTCACGTTTCACCATGGCGGAGAGTATACAACGAGGTTCGCATTGCTGCGAAAGAAAGGCAGCGGCTGTTTAAGCCAGACAAAACAGCGCTCCTCACGGGCGTGTGACGCGTGAGGAGCGCTTCCTGAGCCACCCAGGTGCAGAGAGGCGTTAGCGGTTCTGGTGCGCCAGTACTTCCAGGATCTTCACCGTCGCCGGTGCGACCTCGTCCACCGGGTAACCGCTATGGTTGGCCAGGGCCCGCGCGTAACCCGAAGTGCGGACGCTGTCCACATCGACTGGCGCGCCCGCTTCCATGCGGTGCAGCAGGTCCATCAGACCGTCTGCGTTGTCCGGAATGCCGTCGCCGTCGATATCGATGCCTTCAGACCGTGCCGCTGAGCGCTTGTTGCCGCGGAACAGCAGGCCGACCAGCATCGGGAGGAGCGCCTGGACCAGGCTCGGCGCCAGGCCCGTCTGCTGTGACACGCTGTTGCTCGCCTGTGGGCTGCCGATCAGCGAGCCGAGCAGGCTGCCTGAGCCGCCGCCGCTGCTACTGCCGCCGAGAAGCCCGCCCAGGAGGCTGCCGAGCAGGTCGCCGCCGCCCGAGCTACTGGGCATCTGCTGCTGCGAGCTGGCGCCGCCGCCCAACAGGCTGCCGAGCAG
>CAZMIS010000281.1:0-5927 GCA_964566325.1 uncultured Anaerolineales bacterium | reverse complement strand
GATCACATAGTCGTTGGGGTCCAGCTCACCCTCCGCCTTGTGAACCACCAATGAGCGAATCTCATAGCTCAGCCCAGCCTTTGGCGCCTTCAGGTCGGCGAGGATCTTCTCGAAGATGCGCTTGCCGGAGTTGGTGGAGTTGAGCATCCCCTTGACGTTCTCCATCACGAAGACTGCCGGGGCAAACTGCTGAATGATCCGCAGGTATTCGATGTACAGGAAGTGCTTGGCGTCGGACTCGAACTTCTTCACGTCCTTGCCGCGCAGCCGCGATCGACCGGCCAACGAGTAGGCTTGGCAAGGCGGGCCGCCAATGAGCACCCAATCGGTCCTGCCCCCCAGCGCGTCGCGGATCCAGCCGTCGACCTCCTTGGCCGGAGTGACACCCAACTCCGCGCAGCGTGCTTCCTTCGCAGCGTGCTCTGCGGCAGCCTTGATATCAGGGTGAGCGAGGAACTGCTCGCGGCTTAACTTGCCACGGACGTAGTCGTAGTAGCAGTTAGGCACCTTGCCCTTGGGGAACTTGCGGAAGATCGCGCGCAGCAGCAGGGTCCGGTGAGCAATGGGATCCTTCTCGATGGAAATCTTGACTGTGAAACGGCGCTCGCCCGTCGAGTCGACAACGGACGAGAAACCCTCGCAAAGTCCACCAGGTCCAGCAAAGAGGTCTATGACTGGTATCGCTTTTCTTCTAGTTTGCATTTGTTCTGTGCCAACGCGACGACAAGACACGCGCCCACGCACTCCATCGCGAGCGTTGTCATTCTGCCAGGCTGAGCGCCAGCCGAAGGCGATCGCTCGATGAGCATCGTGCGAAACCCGGAGGTACCTACGTGGACGGAAAGACGATCAGCCTTGGCGTCCTCCGGCCGCGACGCGTGGCACACAACGGGGGGGCAGCAGCCTGTCCGCGACACTGCTTCGCTCACCCACTAGGCGACCTTGCACGTGATTCCGTCGAGACCGCGTGCCGGTGGCTCGATTGTTGGGGTTAGTGGTCGTCAGGTGATCTACCTCGGCAGCATGACGAGGCCCGCTTGGCACGAGAATGAACTTCGTCGATCCTGTCGGGGCGTCCTGAAATGGCAACGGTCTGTGACTCAGTGCTGCAGAATGAGGCAGTGCCTGAATCGAACCATTGCCTAATTTCTGGGCAGGAGTAAGGCTCGGAGTGCCAAGTGGTCTAGTCCACTTCAGATCGGCTCTCCAAGCCGCCTACGGGCGTTCTTTCGAGTGAGCCCTTGGCCACCAAGAATGTCCCAAGCGCGACAAGCACTTGGACAAGACGGCAGCTGCGAAAGTGGCTGCCGTTTTGCATTCTGCGGGCGTTTGCGCGCGGGGCTCATCTGCCCTCTCTTCCGGGGCGCGGGTGGAGCCTCAAGCGCCCGTCGCCGGGTGCCAATGCCCGGCGACAGCGTCGCAAAGAATGCCTTTCAAGGCATACTTGCCAAGAATGCCTAATCAGGCATGTATTGCAGTAATGCCTGATCCGGCATAAGCTGCGGCATGGACTACCCGATCCAGACACCGCTGCAGCTCTCCACCCACCTGCGTTCGCTGCGCAAGGCCCGCGGCCTCAGCCAGGCCGAGCTGGGCTCCAGGCTGGGCGTCGGCCAGACACGGGTTGCCCGGATCGAAGGCAACCCGACGGCCGTCAGTGTCGAGCAGCTGCTCGAGGTGCTGGGCGCGCTCGGCGTGCGGCTGGTGCTCCGAGACATCCGGCCGGCGCAACCGCAAGGTTCTCCGGATTCGGCACCGAAGCAGGCCATCACCAAGCTGCGCAAGACCGGCGGCGAGTGGTGAAGCGATGGCGGAACTGCACGTCTGGATGAACGGGCTGCACGTCGGTGTCTGGTCGACGCTGCGGACCGGCACGCCGGTGTTCCGCTACAACGAGGCCTGGGTGCGTGCCGAGGAAGGCCGGGCCTTGTCGCTGTCGCTGCCGTTCAGCGCGGACCTCGAGCTTCGCGGCGACGCGGTCACAAACTACTTCGACAACCTGCTGCCCGACAGTGCCGACATCCGCCGTCGGTTGCGCAGCCGGTTCCGTGTGCGTTCGACCGAGGCCTTCGATCTGCTGACGGCGATCGGGCGGGACTGCGTCGGCGCGGTACAGCTGCTGCCGCCGGGCGTTGATCCCGTCGGCTGGAACACGGTCGATGCCGAGGCGCTCGACGAGGCCAGGGTCGAGCGCATCCTGGCGTCGGTGACGTCCGATGCGCCGCTCGGGCAGCGGGACGAAGACGAGGCGCTGCGCCTGTCAATCGCCGGCGCCCAGGAGAAGACCGCGCTGCTGCGGATGGGTCGCCGTTGGTACCTGCCGCGCGGCGCGACGCCGACGACGCACATCCTGAAGCTGCCGCTGGGCCTGGTCGGCAACATGCGGGCCGACATGAGCACCTCGATCGAGAACGAGTGGCTTTGCAGCCGGGTCCTGCGTGCGCTCGGCCTGCCGGTCGCCGACACCGAGATGGCGCGGTTCGGAGACACCAAGGCGCTTGTCGTGACCCGCTTCGATCGCCGCTGGGTCGGCATCGAGGATGGCGCGGAGCGCAAGGCCCGATTCCGGCCGCCAGACGGAGCGTGGATCGCCCGGCTGCCGCAGGAGGATTTCTGCCAGGCACTAGGCGTCGGCCCCGATCAAAAGTACCAGTGTGACGGCGGGCCTTCGATGCAGGACTGCCTGGCCGTGCTCTCCAACAGCGAGCACGCGCAGGAGGATCAGACCGACTTCGTGCTGACCCAGTTCGCGTTCTGGCTGCTTGGTGCCACCGATGGCCACGCCAAGAACTTCTCGATCCAGCACCGGCGCGGTGGCCGTTTCGGCCTGACGCCGCTGTACGACGTGCTGTCGGCGTGGCCGATCATCGGCAACGGTCCGAACCAACTCTCCTATCAGCGCGCGAAGCTCGCGATGGGCGTGAGAGCGGACAACATGCACTACCGCCTTCGCGACATCCAGCCGCGGCACTGGCGCCGGCTGGCGAGCTCGGCAGGAGATCGGGCCTGGGCGCGGATGGTCGCCATGGCGGGCGAATTGGATCGCGTGCTCGATGCGGTCGAGGCCGAGCTGCCGGCGAACTTCCCGCCCAGGGTATGGGCTGCGGTCTCGGCGGGGATGAAGCGGCACGCCGCCTCTTTCCGCACCGGTGCGGCCGAGGGGTGACCCGCGCCCCCGGTGACTACCCGTCCGGCACGCAGGGCGACGTGTTGACGGTCGAGTTCACCGTGATGGGCATCCCCTGCATCGGCCTGAACGGCGGGCCGGCGTTCAGGCAGACCGAGGCGTTCTCGTTCATGGTCGCCACCGACGACCAGGAAGAAACCGACCGCCTGTGGAACGCGATCGTCGGCAACGGCGGCCAGGAAAGCGAGTGCGGCTGATGCAAGGACCGGTGGGGCGTGTCGTGGCAGATCACGCCGCGCGTGCTGACCGATGCGATGGCCGACCCGGACCGGGTGGTGGCCAAGCGCGTGTTCGACGCGATGATGACGATGCGCAAGATCGATGTCGCCATGATCGAAGCGGCACGCCGTGGCTGAGCCGATCCCCCACGCTGCGTACGAAACGGCGTGGGGCTACCGAGCTTGCGCGGGTTCAGCCCCTGGCCGCTAGCGGCCGGGTCAGCGTCTCATTCCCGGGTCACTCTTCGTCGGTCGTCTGCTCGGACTCTTCATCTGCGACAGGCGCGGCCGCCTTCTTCGACTTCGACGCGGCCACCGGCGCCGCGAGAGAAAGCGCCAGCGCATCGCGCGCCGCGGTGGCCTGCGCCCTGACCAATGCCTGCTCCGCATGGCCTGCTCCGAACTCGATGCGCGGTCGCCAGGTCGCCGCCAAGGCCTTGCTTCCCAGCGCAGCTCGCGCTGAAGTGATGTAGTTCTGGAGCGACGCCACCGAGAGCGCGTCGAGCTTGTCAACAAGCGCCCTCTCTTCTTCGAGAGTGAAGGGCTCCATGGGCTTGGGTGCGGTGTCTTTTTGCATCCCCAGAGGGTAGTCCGATTCGGATCGAGTTCCCGCATTGGGGCGCACAACGCGAAAAGAAACCGGGGCGACCCTTGTCGCCGAAGCGTGGGCCCCGGCCGCGTGCCGGCGCTTTGGGATTCGGGGCCACGACCTGAAGCGATGCCCGGACTCGCGTAACGCCGGTGTAACGCCCACGCCGATAAAACCCGATGCACGTGGCCGGGGGTCGCGATTGGGGGGCAGACATGAACATGACAGGCGAAGTCACCTTGGGGCGCCGCATGCTGCGCTGGGGCAGCGTGATCTGCCTGGCAGCCTGGCTGGCCGGATGTGGCGGCGGTAGCGAAGAGCCGCCCGCGGTGCCGGGGGTTGCCACCATCGGCGCAGCCGGGGGCACGGTGCTCAGCGAGGACGGTGCACAGGTCGTGTTTCCGAAGGATGCGTTGCGCGGCGATGTGACCGTGCGCATCGCCAAGGACTCCACCGGCGCCCCGCCGCTGCCGCCTGCAGCGGTGGCGGCCGGCGCCGTGTACGCGATCACGCCACATGGCGGGGCGTTCGACGAACTGGTGGAGGTCTCGATTCCGGTCGAGCGCGCTGACATTCCCGGTGACGGCCAGTTGCTGCTCGTGACCGCCGAGCCGGGTGACACGCAGTGGCGTGTGCTGTCCGGCGCCAGCTACTACGACGGCAAGATGCGCGCACCGGTCATGCGCTTCTCGTTCTTCCAGACGATCCGACTGGTCAATCAGATCATGCCGACCCTGGTGACCAAGATCGATGGCGCCAACAACGTCGGTGGCGCAGGTATTGCACGCATTTCGGCGCTGGCCAAGCTGCCCTCGTCGAACGTCAATTCGATTGCGGCGGAGCTTTCGTTTCCGACCCTCAACACGCAGTCGGTCACCACCGTGGGCGGCGTGCCCGCCCCCGTGACGTCGACGACCCAATGTCGCCCGATGGACTACAGCCACGGCGCGATGGCTTTCCTTTTCAGAGGCGAGGGCGGCCAGGTATTCACGCCTGACATCAAGCACCCGGCCGTGGTGCCGCGCGACCCCTGGCCGCGCTTCCCGGGCGATGGCGGCGCGTTGAGCTACTCGACCCGAACGACGATCGGCGGCGCATTCCCCGGCTTTGGTGCCGTGCACTACTACGGCAACGAGTCGCCTCGCATCTTCGGCTTGCTCGACGCCAACCCGCCGACCCAGGCCATGCGCGACCGCGCCGAGGCGGAGCAGAACAACGGCCCCGGCCGCTACGTGCTGCCCTACGGCAATGCCTACGCGCTGCCGCCGGCGGGCGATAACGCCGCCGACAACCTCTACACCTGGCAGGGCACGGCCAACTGGTTGCCGGCGCAGAACGGCAGCGTTCGCATCGATGCCTTCATCATGACCACCTGCGGCCTGTTTCTCGAAGCGGTGCCGCTGGCGTTCAAGCTCGACGCACCGCCACCGACGGGCTATGAAATCTTTCTGCTCCTGGCGATAGGCCCGGACGGCAGCGGCTACCTGAGTCTGCCGCCCATCGAGGTGGCCGAGGGTGCCGACGCGATCATCCGCTTCGGGCTCTACGAGGACGGGCATGGCTGGTTGTCGAGCGCCTTCGTCAGCGGCGTCACCTACCGCTTCGACTACAGCCCGGACCCAGCCACTGTCGATTGGCAGCCCGTGCCCGCGTCGGCCGTCACGCGCGGGAACTTCACGGTGATCAACGACCAGCTCAGCGGGGGGTACCTGGCGCGTGCGGACGGCGTTCAAGCCCACCTGACCGCCGTGCAGACCAGCCAGTCGGGCTACTACCGCGTCTTCTGGTGCATGCCCATCAAGGGTTGCACCGACACGCCCGCGCGACAGCTGGTCGTAGTTCGTGCCCCGCCGACGATCAGCGCCCAGCCTGCCGGCCAGACCGTGCAGGTCGGCCAGACCGCCAGCTTCACCGTCGCCACCGCGGGCGCGCC
>CAZMIS010000280.1:0-5930 GCA_964566325.1 uncultured Anaerolineales bacterium | reverse complement strand
TGCCGGCCGCGGCCGCCTGCCTCTCACCCGTGGCGGACCTGTCCCATCGCCACCCTACCGGCGGCTTCAGAGACCCGCTGCTTCCTCCCAAGGCGATGCGGTTCTACAGTGCGTCCTACGTGGCACACAACGATGCGACCGATCCCCTGATATCGCCGATCTATGGCGACTGGCACGGTCTGCCGCCGCTGCTGGTTCATTGCGGAGAGGAGGAGATCCTGCGTGACGACGCAGTTCGCAGCGAGGCCGCAGCGCGCGCGGCCGGCGTTGACGTCCGCCTGGAGACGTACCCGCGCATGTGGCACGTGTGGCAGCTCTTTCCGGCGCTGCCGCAAGCGGCCGAATCGCTGGATGACATTGCCCGCTTCCTCAGCTCGCATCTGAAATCCGGCTGAACTGACGCCGTGGCGTAAGCCGGGCGGATCTCGCGCCACTGGCGCTTCAGGGCGTCACCCGTTCCGCCCATCTGGGCACTTTGCGCAGTCAATGGACGAGGCGCGCAACCTCTGCGCGGGCGATACGTATAACCGCGTGGCGCGAATGGTGGATCGGACCACCGGACGCATCGTAACCGTTGCCGTGAAAGACCCGGCCAACGCCGCCGGGCAACTGGCCGCCGAGTCGACGAGCGCAAAGGAAGTCCCATGTTGACGCAACTCTTCGCACCCCTCTGGGAACACCGCCTTGTCGGAGCAGCCGTGACCGTCGTCGTTGCGGCGCTGGCCGGCCTGCTTGTTGCAGCGAACATGCCCCACGGACCTGCCACTGCGCCGCAGGCCCTCATCGTCCTGGCGCTCGGCCTGATCGTCGGCCTGGCGGCAGGCCTGACAATGCGCTCGCGGTGGGCACTGCTGTTGGCACCCCTCACCTATGTGCTGGCAGTCGAGTTCGCTCAGCGCGGCGTCGCCGGGCCGACCGTTGGCGCGATCCGGCTGGACGGAACCTTCGGGATTCTCGCGCTCATGCTGGGACGAGGCTTCCACGGCGTGGTCGGCTTACTGCCCATGGTGCTCGGCGCGGCGTTCGGCCTGCGGGTGGCGCACGCGCTCGCGGGCGAGCCGGCCTGGCCCAACAGCCTGGTCGGGTGGCTACCCACATTACTGGCGGCCCTCGCACTGCTCGCCCTTGCGGTCGCAATCGTCCTGCCGGCCCGCACGCCACCCATCCTGGCCGCCGATGGCAAGCCGCTGGCGGGCAGCATCGCGGAGATCGCCATGGTGCCCATCGGCGGCGCCGAGCAGGGGGTGCTGATCCGCGGCCACAACACCGCCAACCCTGTGCTGCTGTACCTGGCCGGCGGACCGGGCCAGAGCAGCCTGCCTCATCCCCGGGTGATCTTCGAAGACCTGGAGAAGGACTTCACCATCGTGTCGTGGGACCAGCGCGGGACGGGCAAGTCGTACGCAGCGCTTGATCCCACCGCCGGTCTGACACCCGAACGAGCGGTGGCCGACACGATCGAGTTGACCTATTACCTGCGGGAACGATTCGACGAAGACAAGATCTACCTGCTCGGCGAGTCGTACGGCACGATCCTGGGCGTCCTCACGGTGCAGCAGCGGCCCGACCTCTACCATGCCTTCATCGGCAGCGGCCAGATGGTCAACGTGGCCGAGACCGACCGCCTCATCTATCGCGGCCTCCTGGCCAACGCCGAACAGACCGGCGATACGAAGCTCGCGGCCACCATGCGCGCCTACGGCGAGCCGCCCTACGTCGACATCCCCTTCGCCAACGGGTTCGTGATGACCCAGTACGACCGGCTGTACAAGACCTATACGCCGCCCCAGTCCTATGTCGAGCGCGGCGCCAGCTCTGGGCTGGACCAGTTCGGCGTGCTGGGCAGCGAGTACTGCCTGGTCGAGAAGGTGAACGTGCTGCGCGGCCTGATCGACACCTTCACCGTGCTCTATCCGCAGATCCAGGGCATTGACTTCCGGCGCGACGCGGCAAAGCTCGATGTGCCGGTGTACGTGCTCGACGGCCAGGCGGAGCTGGCGGCACGGCGTGACCTCGCCCTCGAGTGGTTTGCACTCCTGGACGCGCCGCAGAAGCGCATCTTCGCGTTCGGGAACGCCGCGCATGCGGTGGCCTTCGAGGAGTACGAGGCGTTTCACAGGATCCTGCTCGATGTCATCCTGCCCGAGACCTATCCGGGGCGGGGCAAGACATGATGAGGCGGGCACGCTCGAGATTGCCCTGTTCTGGTACCTGTTGTTCTGAAAGAGAGTGTGGCCAAATGCATCGCACACCGATCCAACGACGGCTGCTCTGCCTGCTGAAAGCTATCCTGCTCCTGCCGGTAGCGCTGGTCTGCCTTCACACGGTGGTGCGCACCGTGCGCAGGTTCCACAAGTTCCCCATCCCGCAGTTCCTCGCGAACCTCATCGACAACCCGCTGCGGCGCCGGTTCCAGCCGCCTGACGCAACTGCGGCCCGGCATGGCGTCGAGCCAGGCATGACGGTGCTGGACGTCGGGCCGGGCAACGGCCGCTACAGCATCGCTGCGGCCCGCCGCATCGGCCCGGGCGGACGTCTGCACGTCGTGGACATCGAGCCGAAGATGATCGAGCGGGTGCTGGCCCGCGCGGCCGCGGAGGGCGTGACCAATCTCGACGCGCACGTTGCCAGCGCTTATGACCTGCCGTTCCCCGATGCGTTCTTCGACGTCATCTATCTGATCACCGTGACCGGCGAGATCCCCGACCCGGTGCGCGCCTTTCAGGAGTTGCACCGGGTGCTCAAGCCTGCTGGGACGGTGGCGGTCAGCGAGATCCTGCTGGACCCCGACTATCCGCGCGCGTGCACGGTGACCCGGTGGGCGCAGGTGGCCGGCCTGCGGCCGGTCAGGAAGCTCGGGAATCCGCTCTACTACACGCTCATCCTGGGCCCCGATACAAGTCCGTGACGGAACAAGGAGGACGAGAGGGGAGCCGGCTGGTATGCGGCGCGCGATCATGTACTCAATCAGCTGGAATGACATCGTATGCCTACGCAGATCCTGGCCACCAAACTCTATATCCCCCCACCGCGACCGAACGCCGTCCTCCGCCCGCGCCTGGGCGAGCGGCTGAACGAGGGCCTCGCCGCGGGCCGCCGGCTGACCCTCATCTCGGCGCCGGCCGGTTTCGGCAAGACCACGCTGGTCGGCGAATGGATCGCCAGGTGCGGGCAGCCGGCTGCCTGGCTGTCGTTGGACGCGGGGGACAACGACCCCGCCGGCTTTCTGATCTACCTGGTCGCGGCCCTGCAGACGGCGGCGCCGGGGATCGGCGCAGGGATGTTGGCCGGTCTCCGGGCGCACCGTTCCCAGCCGCCGAACATCGAAGGGCTGATGTCCGGCTTGCTCAATGAGCTGGCCTCCCGCGCCGAGCCGCTCATCCTGGCGCTCGATGACTTCCACGTGATCGAAGCCCCGGCGCTGAGCCAGGCGCTCACCTTTCTGGTCGAACATCTGCCGCCCCAACTGCACCTGGTCATCACCACGCGCGAGGACCCGCCGTTTCCGCTGGCGCGTTGGCGCGTCCGCGGCCAACTGACCGAGCTGCGCGCCGCTGATCTGCGTTTCACGCCCGCCGAGGCCGCCGAGTTCCTCAACCAGGTGATGGGCCTGAGCCTCTCCGCCGAGGACGTCGCCGCGCTGGAGGCCCGCACCGAAGGCTGGATCGCCGGCCTGCAGCTGGCCGCGCTCTCCCTGCAGGGACTCCCGCTCCCCGACGCGGCCGGCTTCATTCGTTCGTTTACCGGCAGCCACCATTTCGTGCTGGATTACCTGGTCGAAGAGGTCCTCGGCAGGCAGCCCGTCGGCATCCAGGCGTTTCTGCTGCACACCTCGATCCTCGACCGCCTGTGCGGGCCGCTATGTGACGCCGTCGTGTGCGCTGCGCCCAGTTCCGGCCAGGCGAACCTGGACTTCCTCGAACGCGCCAACCTGTTCGTCGTCCCGCTGGATGACGAGCGGCGCTGGTATCGCTATCACCATCTCTTTGCAGAATTGCTGCGCCAGCGGCTGGGCCAGAGTCTCGCGCCTGAAGCCATCGCCGAATTGCACATCCGCGCCAGCGAATGGTGTGAAAACAACGGCCTGGTATTCGAAGCGTTTCGTCACGCGACGGCGGCCAACGATGTCGAGCGCGGCGTGCGGCTAATGGAAAGCAAGAGGATGCCAATACACGTTCAAAGCGTAGCGTTGGCGATCGCGGGCTGGCTGGAGTCGCTGCCGAAGAGCTTGCGGGATGCCCGGCCCGCCTTGTGGTGGAAACAGGCATCGCTGTTGCTGCTCATCGGCCAAACAGCGGGTGTGGAAGAGTTGCTCCTGGCGACCGAAGCGGCTTTGGCTGCCGCGGCCCTACCAGGTGTTGAACCAGACGATGCGACCCGGAACCTCATCGGGAAAATCGCCGTCGCCAGGGCCACCCTGGCACAAATCCAGGCCCAGCCGGATGCCATCCTGTTCCAGGCCCGCCGCGCCCTGGAGTATCTGCACCCCAATAACCTGCCTTACCGGTCTACGGCTACCCGGACGCTGGGGTTCGCACATTATCTCCAGGGTGACCGGGCGGGGGCCAGCCAGGCCTATGCTGAAGCCTTATCCCTGGCCCGGGCGGCTGGGGATGTTCCCAACGCCATACTGGCTTCGATCCGCCTGGGCCAGATACAGGAATCGGAAAGCCAGCTTCGCCTTGCGGCTGAGACGTACCGGCAGGTCCTGCAACTGGTTGGGGACTACTCGCCGCCCAACTCCCCGGTCGCATATCTTGGCCTCGCCCGCATCTGCTACGAGTGGAACGACTTGGCTGCCGCGGAGCAGTACGGAGAGAAGAGCCTGCAATTGGCGCGGCAATACGATCAGATCATCGATCGGACGATCTTGAGCGAATTGTTCCTGGCCCGCTTGAAGGTGGCCCAGGGAGATGCGATCGGTGCGGCGCGCCTTTTGACGCAGACGGAACAGATGGCGCGTCAAAAGAACTTCACCTTCCGCATCCCGGACATCGCCGCTGCCCAGGCGATGATCTGCCTTCACGAGGGCAAAATCGCCGAGGCCGCCGAACTGGCACGCCAGCATGACCTCCCGCTCGTCCGGGCGCGCGTGCTCATCGCGCAGAAAGAGCCCGCCGCGGCGCTGGTGATCCTGGAATCCCTTCAGAAGCAGTACGAAGAGAAAGGGTTAGCGGATGGAGCGCTCAGGGCCATGATCGTCGCATCCCTCGCCCTCGATGCACGAGGGGAAAAGCAAGAGGCAATGGAGCGCCTCGGTGAGGCCCTGGCGCTTGCCGAGCCGAATGGCTTCATCCGGCTCTTTGTGGATGAAGGCGAGCAGATGGCCACCCTGTTGTCCGCAACTGCGGCGCAGGGGATCATGCCGGACTACGTCAGCAGATTGCTGGCTGCGTTTCAGAGCCCAGTGAAGGGCGCAGAGAAAACGACGAACCCTGCACCCTACTCGGTTCATGCCTCATCGTTGGTCGAACCACTGAGCGGACGCGAGCTGGAGATCCTGAAGCTGATCGTCCAGGGACTCTCGAACCGTGAGATCGGCGAACGGCTCTTCCTCGCCCTGGACACGGTCAAAGGGCACAACCGCCGGATCTTCGGCAAACTGCAGGTGGAAAGCCGCACGGAAGCCATCGCACGCGCCCGCGAGCTCGGGCTGCTGTAACGTAAGCCCTTGTATTCCCCGTCATCCCCCTTCACTCCTGCAAGAACAACACTCCGACCAACACTAAAGTGTCTATACCACGACACCGTCGCGCCGGTACAGTGCTCGTGAATTGAGCATGCGGCCCAGCCGTTGAGCATCAAGCACAACAGGTGCAAGGTCATGTCACACCGCCCTGACCCGACAACCGATCCAGGCCAACCCGTGATATATCAGATCAGGCTCAAAGGCCACTTAGGCCTGGCATGGGCAGACTGGTTCGAGGGTC
>CAZMIS010000279.1:0-5960 GCA_964566325.1 uncultured Anaerolineales bacterium | reverse complement strand
CAGGTAGGCCAGGCGGTCCGCGTTGCGCGCAACGCGGACCGCCTGGCCTACCTGGAGGAGGCGCGCGGGTCGATGAAGCGCCAGCTCGCTGCGATGAACGAGTTCTCCAGGCGCGGCGTCCAGGTCTTCGAGTACGGCACCAGCATCCGCAAGGAATGCCGGGATGCGGGGATGCCCGAAGAGGAGGCCATGACTATCCCCGGGTTCGTCGCGGCCTACATCCGGCCCCTGTTCGAGATGGGCCGCGGGCCGTTCCGCTGGACCTGCCTCTCCGGAGAGGCCAGCGACCTGGCGCGGCTCGATGACCTGGTGCTGGAGATGTTCCCCCACGACGCCACGACGGTGCGCTGGATCAACCTGGCGCGGCGCGATCTGCCCATCGAAGGCCTGCCTGCGCGCGTCTGCTACCTGGGCTTCGGAGAGCGCAAGGCGTTCGGGCTGGCCGTGAACCGCCTCATCCGGGAGGGCGAGGTCAAGGGGCCGGTCGGCTTCTCCCGGGATAACCTGGACTCGGGCTCCATCGTCAACCCGACATTCGAGTCGGAGAAGATGCTGGATGGCGGCGACCTGATCTCCGACTGGCCCTACCTGAACGCGCTGCTCAACTGCGCGGCCATGTGCGACCTGATCGCGATCCAGGCCAACTACTCCATGGGCGAGGCCGTGCACACGGGCGTCACGATGATCGCGGACGGCAGCGAGGAGGCTGATCTGCGGCTGGAGGCGAGCCTGACCACCGACTCGGGCATCGGCGTGATCCGCCACGCACAGGCCGGCTATCCGATGGCCCGCCGCGTGGCCGAAGGCCAGGGGCCGCTCACCAGCGAGAGCATCAAGGTGCCGCTGTGGTGGTCGCCCAACGCGACGTTCGGCCCGGAGGGCAGCGCGCCCGACCGGCGCGCGCCGCATTCGGCGAAGAAGTAAGGGGTGAGCATGCCTGGGGCTGCACGCCCCAGGCATGGAGGATGCCACATGGACGACTTCGAGTGGCTCGGCGCCCGCGTCGATCTCCTCGTTCGGGGAGGGCTCGTCATCACCTGCGTCCCGCGCGGGGATGATCCGATCGGGCGGATCGAGAGCGGCGCGGTGGCGATCGCGGGGGAGACGATCCTCGCGGTGGGGCCCGAGGCGGAACTGGCCGCGTCGTTCGACCTGTCGTCGGCGCGCGTGCTGGATGCCTCGGGCGGTGTCGTCGCGCCCGGCTTCGTCGACGGCCATACGCACCTCATCTTCGGCGGATCGCGGGTACAGGAATACGCCGCACGCATGACGCGCAGCGCGGCCGAAGTTGCGGCGCTCGGCATCCCTGCGGGCATTCAGGCCAGCATGGCGATGACGCGCGCTGCGTCGACCGAGGAACTGGTCCGGTCCGCGGCCGGGCGGGTCGAGGGCATGCTGCGCCACGGCACGACGACGGTCGAGATCAAGAGCGGCTACGGCCTGACGACAGCGGACGAGATCAGGATGCTGGAGGCGGCGCGGCAGCTGCGAGCGGTGGTCCCGGTCGACGTCGTGAGCACGTTCCTGGGCGCACATGATTTCCCGCCCGAGATGCCGCGCGAGGACTACGTCGACCTGGTGGTGGCGGAGATGATTCCCTCGGTGGCCGAAGCCGGGCTCGCGACCTTCTGCGACGTGTACTGCGACGTCGGCTACTACACGGTGGCGCAGTCGCGGCGCATCCTCGAGGCGGGCCTGCGTTACGGCCTGCGGCCGAAGATCCACGTGGATGCGTACAGCGACATCGCCGGCGCCGGGATGGCCGCGGACCTGCCGGTGGTCTCCGCGGATCACCTCAACTACACGACGCCCGAGGCGGCCGCGCGGCTGGCCGCGGCCGGCGTCGTGGGCGTCGTGATGCCCGCGCTCGACTTCGCCGTCAGGCACCCGCGGCCCTTCGACGCGCGCATGCTGATGGATGCGGGCCTGCCCCTGGCCCTGGCCACCGACCTGTGCCCGGGCTGTTGGGCGGAGTCGATGCAGTTCGTCATGCAGCTGGCGTGCCGCCTGTACCGCTTCTCGCCCGAGGAGGCACTCCTGGCCGCGACGAGCGTGGCCGCGGCCAGCCTGGGTCTCGACGACCGCGGCGTACTTGCGCCGGGGAAGCTGGCTGATGTACAACTGTGGGGCGTGCCGTCGCTTGAGGATGTCATTTACCGGCTCGGCAACAACGCGGTGCGCGCGGTGGTCAAGCGGGGGCAGGTTTGCGAGATCGCGCCGGTGCGGTAGAATGGCGGAGGCGCCCGACCTTCTCACCTCCTGATGTTCCTGCATCACGGCCTGGCAGCACGCAAGTCGCCAGAGTTGCAGCTGCATCCGGTGTCAGGGCTGGTTGATCCGCGCCGCTGGTCAGATCCTGGGGTGCTTGCAGGCCAGGAGTGGTCAGCTTGCGCCTGCATGCTCCACTCCGACTTGGCGACCAGCCAGATCGTGCGCGCGGCACACGAGCGCCCCTGAGACCACAAGGAGGTGGCGATGGCAAACCTGATGATGACGATGGGCAAGGCGCTGCTGAAACAGAAGCTGCACCTCGGCACCTTGACAGGCCTCGAGCGGTTCATGGTTTCGGCCGTGACCCTGCCCGACCGTGCCTCCACGTTCCTGGCGGCAACCAACATTGAGCCGGAGCTGATCGACCCCAGGTTCGACTATGTGTTGCTGTCCCAGAGCGTGGAGGCCAACCTCGAGCTCTTCGAGCTCGTCCTCAAACGCGTTCAGGCAGACGTGGTGGCGGTGCCGATCTGGATGGGCTTGCTTCCCATGGGACCCGCCGACCTCGGCACGGAGTTCAGAATCGAACCCCGACGAGTGCCCTATTCCGTGTCTTATCCCATCAAGACGCAAGAGGATCTTGCCAGGCTGAAGATACCGCAGCAGGCATCCGGTTACCTGAAGATGACTTTCGATATTCACAGGGAAGTGCAGCACCGCTATCCCGACTCCCTGTGTATGATCACCCTCGATGGTCCCTGGGATCTGGCCATGCTCCTGCGCGGCGACCGGGAGTTGCCCACGGACTTGCGGGTCTACCGGGACTATACCGAGGCCAAGGATCAGGCGACCCGCGACAAGATCCGGCGCTTCGGGAATCCGGACCTCTACCCGGCTATCATGGAGTTCACCACACAACTCGCCATCCGGCAGTTCCAGTTGGCGGCCGAGAGCGGGGTGTCGCTGCTGGGATCGTCACTGGTCGACCAGTATGCGGCCAAGCCGATCATGAGTCGCGAGGACTACTTCAAGTACGTGCATCCCTATCGGGTTCGAGTGTGGGAGGCCCTCAACAAGAAGGTCCTTCCTGGCTACATCGTGCCTTCGCCCCAGGAAGCCGAGCTCAACCTTCAGGATCCGATGCTCGGCAAGGTCGGCAGTGCATTCACAAACTACATCTACCCGCAGACGCCGGAAGGCCTCACGGCGCCCGAGTATGACCCGATCGCGATAGGACTCTGCAAGAAGTACAAGCAGACCTATAGCTACATGATTCACGGCAAGTACCTGCGCGATGCCAGCGAGGCGCAGCTCGATGCGACCGTGCAGCGCATCTGCAAGCTGGCGACAGAAGCCCGGGTCAATCTCATGGTGTCCATCGCTTCGGTGCCTCATGGAGCCACCGTCGAGAAGGCCAACTACGTCTTCAAGCTCGTCGAGAGATACGGGAGATACTAACATGTACGAAGCAATCAGCACAGCCGTCACCGAAGGCAACGTGTACGACATCGAAGATGTCGTCAGCAGCTGCCTGGCCGCAGGACTGAACCCCAAGGAGATTCTCGACGCAATGATGGCCGGCCTGAAGACGTGCGGCGACCGCTTCGAGGCAGGCAAGTACTACCTGCCCGAGCTGCTGGCGTCGGGTGAGGCGTTTCAGGCTGGCCTGAAGGTTCTTGTGCCGAAGCTGGCAGCCGGAGACAGGGTGTCGCAGGGCACGGTTGTATTGGGCACAGTGCGGGGTGACGTGCACGATATCGGCAGAAGCCTGGTAGGCTTCATGCTGGAGAGTGCCGGATTCACGGTCGTGAGCCTCGGTGTCGATGTCTCGGCAGAGGCCTTCGTTCAGGCTGTCCGCGACCACCAGCCGCAGGTTCTCGGCATGTCCAGCCTGCTGACCAGCACAATGCTGGGCATGCAGGATGTCATCGATGAACTCAAACGACAGGGCCTGCGCGATCAGGTCAAGGTGATCATCGGAGGCTCTCCGGTCTCAAAAGCGTTTGCCGAGCAAATCGGCGCGGACGGGTACGGCAACGACGCTGCGAACGCTGTGACCTTGGTGCGATCGCTGCTCTAGGCTGCAGCGGCAGCGGCACCGGAGGCAGCAGCGCGTGGCAAGGTGGGCCTCCTGCCTCCGGGTGCTCGCCGTGTTTTCATCTCTGGACACCTCCCGTCGCTCGATGCTAGAATGCCCTTACGCGTTAAGAGAGCCCGCCTGCCTGGGCGGCTGACGGTCAACAGCTCACCTATCCAGACTGGGAGGTCCCACATGACCCGCGAAGTCCACGCCCCGCGCGGCACGGAACTCACGTGCAAGAACTGGCTGATCGAGGCCGCGTACCGCATGATCCAGAACAACCTGGACCCCGAAGTCGCGTTCGATCCGGAGCATCTGATCGTCTACGGCGGCCGTGGCCGCGCCGCGCGCAACTGGGAGGCGTTCGACGCGATCCTGGCGTCGCTGCGCGACCTGGAGCCGGACGAGACGCTGCTCGTGCAATCGGGCAAGCCCGTGGTGGTCTTCAAGACGCACGAGGACGCGCCGCGCGTGCTGATCGCCAACTCGAACATCGTGCCGCACTGGGCCACGCAGGAGAACTTCGACAAGTGGGAGCGGGAAGGCCTGATCATGTTCGGCCAGATGACTGCGGGCAGTTGGATCTACATCGGCACCCAGGGCATCCTGCAGGGCACCTACGAGACGTTTGGCTCGCTCGCGCGGCAGCGTGGGTGGGGCACGCTCAAGGGCAGGCTGGTGCTGACCGCGGGTCTGGGCGAGATGGGCGGCGCGCAACCCCTGGCCGTGACGATGAACGAGGGGGTAGTCGTCGCGGTCGAGGTCGACCAGTGGCGCATCGACCGGAGGCTGGCGCATCGCTACCTGGACGTGGCGACCGACAACCTGGAAGAGGCGATGACGTGGGCCGAGGAGGCCCGCGCGAAGGGCGAGGCGAAATCGATCGGCCTGTTGGGCAACGCGGCCGAGGTGCTGCCCGAGCTGGTGTTGCGCAGGCTCAAGCCTGACGTCGTGACCGACCAGACGAGCGCGCACGACCCCCTGACCGGCTACATTCCAGTGGGCATGACGCTGGCCGAGGCAGCCGCCATGCGCGAGGCCGACCCGGCGGGCTACCAGGTGCGTGCGATCGCGAGCATGGCCGCGCACGTCGAGGCGATGCTGGCATTCCAGCGCGGTGGCGCGGAGGTGTTCGACTACGGCAACAACCTGCGCCAGCGAGCGTTCGACTACGGGGTGAAGGACGCGTTCAACTACCCGGGCTTCGTGCCCGCGTACGTGCGCCCTCTGTTCTGCGAGGGCTCCGGCCCGTTCCGGTGGGTGGCGCTCTCCGGCGACCCTGAGGACATCTTCGTCACCGACCGCATCCTGCTGGACCTGTTCCCCGAGAACGCGCACCTGCGCCGGTGGATCGCCATGGCCGAGGAGCGCATTGCGTGGCAGGGGCTGCCCGCGCGCATCTGCTGGCTCAAGTACGGCGAGCGCGCCCGCGCGGGGTTGGCGTTCAACGAGGCCGTGGCGGATGGCCGGGTGAAGGCGCCGATCGTCATCGGCCGGGATCACCTGGATTCGGGCAGCGTGGCCAGCCCGAATCGCGAGACAGAGGGCATGCGCGACGGCTCCGACGCCATCTCCGACTGGCCGATCCTGAACGCACTGATCAACGCGGTCGGCGGCGCCACGTGGGTGAGCTTCCACCACGGCGGCGGCGTGGGCATCGGTTACAGCC
>CAZMIS010000278.1:0-5961 GCA_964566325.1 uncultured Anaerolineales bacterium | reverse complement strand
GCCAGCAATTTACCCTTTCTCTCACCCCGCATCTTTGCATCCTGCCGACCCCCTTGTTAGAATCAGGATCGATCGTGGTCCTCGTCCGGGAATCCGGCATCTCTCATCTCAAGCCGAAGATACGTCAGGCAGCGCCCGCACGGCCCTGAGTCTTCAAGGAGGCAGTATGTTCAAGAGAATCGGTAGAATTGGCAGGCACGCAAGCTCCGTGGTGCTTCTTGTTATCGTACTCGCCCTTGTGTCAGGCGCGGCGCCGGCTGCCGTTGCAGGGCAGGCGCAGGATGTGGCTGGGCCGCCGGGCGGGCCGGTTCAAACTGAGACTACAGCCGTCATGGCGGTCGAGCCTCCCAACCCATACTATCGCGTGGCAGTCAGCACACTCAGCGATGGCAAACAGGTGGAGCAGCATGCCATCGCTGGCCCAGCTGAGCCGCCGCCAGGTTACGAGTTGCAGCGCCGTCCGGTGGACCCCTCCGAACTGGGCCCGGAAGGACCGGCAGCCAGCCTGGCCGTTCCGGCCTATGATTGGGTGTTCGGATGCTACGCCGTCTCGGCCGCCATGATCGGCGCGTACTACGACCGGGGTGGATTCGCCAACCTCTACACCGGCCCCACCAACGGTGGGGTCATGCCAATGGACAACAGCGTCTGGCCGACGTGGACAGACGGCGCCGGCAAGACCTATCCCAGCATCCCGCTTGCCGCGTCGCGCAAGGGCCTGGACGGCAGAACGACTCGCGGTTCAATCGATGACTACTGGGTGTCCTATCTGAGCACTGCCGCCGACCCGTACATTACGGGTGGCTGGACTCAGCACGGATGGGGCGAGGCGTTCGGCGACTATATGAAGACCAGCCAGTCAGCCTACGGCAACAGCGACGGTGAGACCACTTTCTGGAGCAGGACATCATCCCCGGATCGCCTCACGTGTGCGGAGATGGCCGCAGAAGGGCTGGACAACACGGACGCTGCCTATGGCCGCAAGCTCTTCTACGAGGCGCGCGGCTATACGGTCGCCGATTGCTACAACCAGAATACCGACAACCGGAGTACTGGTGGTTTTTCGTTCGCGGATTACCGGGCGCAGATCAATGCCGGGCACCCCGTGTTCCTGTACCTGCAGGGCCACGCCGTCGTGGGCGTCGGCTACAGCGAGCCATCGACGGTCTATATCAACGACACGTGGGATCGCAAAACACACTCGATGACATGGGGTGGGTCCTACTCCGGGATGCAGCTGCTGGCCGCCGGCATCGTGATCCCGGTCGGCGGCAGCCTCCCGGCTCCGACGATCACGGGGCTCAGCCCTTCATCGGCCAAACCGGGCGGCCCGGCCTTCACCCTGACGGTGAACGGCACGAACTTCGTGAATGGCTCGGTCGTGCTCTGGAACGGGGCGAACCGGTCGACGACGTACGTGAGCAGCACACGCGTGACGGCGGCCATTACCGCGGCGGACATCGCCAAAGCCGGTGTCGCGACCGTCACCGTACGCAACCCCGCGCCGGGCGGCGGTGTCTCGAATGCGGTGTCGTTCCACGTCGGCTCGTTGCGCAAAGTCTACCTGCCGGCCGCGGTCAAGGCTGCGACGGGCCCCCAGCCGGGTTTCTGGAAAGGCGGCTTGCTGGAATTCTATGTCACTTCAGACGGGCAGTACGTCCATGATTTTGCGATCCATGTCTCGGGCGATTGCGGCAGCTACAAGATCACGCACATCGTGCCCGAGCCTGTTTCAGGCAACAGCTTCTCATTCACCGGGACGTTCTACGGTTCGGGCGTCTTCTCGTCGGCGACTACCGCCAATGTAACCACCGGGCTGGATGATTACTACATCCCAGGCTGCGGTTATGTCAGCGGCGGACCCTGGACCGTCGCCGCAACGTGGCAACACAACGCGGCGGCCACGTGGGGGGTTATCAGCGGCGCAGGCATCGATATTGCCAAACCGGCTGCCGGTTCGCCGGGCGCCGGGATGTTCCGGGTGAGGTAGCCAGTCAGCCGGCCGTCGCGCTCGCCGCTGCCAGAAAACTGGGCCGGATCGAGCCCCTGGCCGTCATCTTCGATCGCCAGGATGATGCGTTGTTGCTTCGCGCTGAGCGACACGCCGATCGAGGAGGCGCCTGCATGGCGGACGACGACGAAGAAGCGATAGGCGGGCACGAAGCCCGGCTCTGGCGCGGCTTCCTTCATGGCGTGAGTATGGCACCACGGCCATGGGCTGTCATATGACAATCTGGTGACAGACGACACTAGCGCACTTTGCAGCATTCATGCTATACTGTTCCCAGACACGGCGCCGGAACGCCGTGTATTTGTGTGTCATGAACGGTGTTATTGGTTTTGACGACCCCCTGGCTCAAAGTACTGATCGATCTGTGGGAACATCGCGGCCGGACGGTCGTGGTGGCCCTGGCAATCGCTGTGGGTGTATACGCAGTGGGAGTCGTGCTCAACGCGCGTGAGATCCTGGTGCGCGAATACCGCACCGATCAATCGAGCGCGTTGCTTGCCTCCGCCGTTGTTTATACCTCTCCCTTCGAAGATGACTTGGCCCGGTCAGTGGCAGGGCTGCCCTTGGTCGCCGCCGCGGAGGGCCGGACGATCGCCACAGGCCGCGCGATCGGCCTCGACGGCTCATCGCAGGATATCTCCCTGACAGCGGTCCCCGACTTTGGATCCATGTCTGTCGACGCGCTTTCGCCGCAGGCGGGGCGGCCCGATCCCGGACGCCGTGAGGTGGTCGTGGAAGGCGCCTCACTGGCCAGCCTGGGCGTGCGCATCGGCGACACTCTGACGATCGAGTTGGACAATGCGGCCGTGCGCGACCTCCGCGTCGTTGGGGTGGTCCACGATCCTCAACAAGTCGGCCCCTCGCTCACTGGCTCGGCAACGGCCTACGTCACCCCTGAGACCATGGCCAGCCTGGGCTACTCATCGGCATACACCGAGCTTCGGATTCGCGCGACCGATCCTGCGCAGGACGAGGCGCACATCGTGGCGGCGCTCGACCAGGTGGAGGCCTATCTCCGCAGCTCGGGCCGCACGATTTACAGCCGGCGGATCATTACGGAGAGCCTGGCTGATCCCTTCATTGACAGCATCGTCTTGATCCTGAGTGCATTCGGCCTGGTGATTCTGTTGCTGTCCGGATTCCTCGTCGTCAACGCGATGTCTGCGCTGATCACCCAGCAGATTCCGCAGATCGGGGTGATGAAGCTCGTTGGCGCACGGCGCATGCAGATCATGGCACTGTACCTGGCCACCGTGCTGATCTATGGCGCGCTGGCCGTGGCCGTCGCTCTTCCGATGGCGTCCGTCACGGCTCAGTTGTTGATGCGCTATCTCGTGGAGCCGTTGCTCAATGTACGGGTGCAAAGTTATGCCATCCCGGTGCATCTGCTGCTCGCCCAGGCGGCAGTCGGCCTGCTGTTGCCGCTTGTAGCCGGGTTATCGCCGGTCATCCAGGGCACGCGCATCACCACCCGCGAGGCGCTGAACAGCGTGGGGCCGGGCGGCACGTCGTACGGCCGCGGGCTGATCGAGCGCGGCCTGGCACAGCTGCAGAGGCTGAAAGGCTTCGAACGGCCGATGTTGCTCGCGGCCCGCAACATGTTGCGACACAAGGGGCGCCTGGTGCAGACGCTGGTCGTCCTGGTCTTCGGCACGGCGCTCTTCATCTCTGTCCTGAGCGTGCGGGCGTCCGTCGATGCCACGTTGGCCGCGTTCATGCAGTTCCACAAGTACGATGTCTCGGTGGTGCTGGAACAACCGGAGATGGCATCCCGGCTGCTCCAGGCGGCAGCAGAGGTTCCCGGCGTAGAGGCTGCCGAGATGTGGTCGGGCGGTGCGGCTACCCGCGTGCGCCCCGACGACAGCGAGAGCAGCCCGTTCAGCATCGTCGCGGCGCCGCCAGAGACGCGCTTCATGGCGCCTGAGCTCATCGAGGGACGGTGGCTGCCCGCGGAGGCCACTGCAACGCCGAACGCCGTGGTGATCAACTCCGACCTGGTCGACAAGGAACCTGACTTGAGCGTTGGCGGAGAGGTTGTGCTGGAGATCGACGGGCGCGAGGGGATCTGGCGGATCGTCGGCGTCGTTGGCACCGAGTCACGGGGTCCGACGGCCTACGTGAATCAGGCTGACTATGCTTACGCCGCACGCACTGCCGGAGAAGGCAATCGCCTGGTCGTGCAGATGGCGCCGGGGACCGGCTTAACGCAGGAACGCCTGGCGGCACAGCTGCAGACTCATCTCGAAGACCGCGGGCTGAAGGTGCAGGAGGCCGAGACTGCGGGCGTGACACAGACGCAGAACAACCTGCTCTTCACAATTGTGGTGGCCTTCCTCATCCTGATGGCGCTGCTGCTTGCAGCGGTCGGAGGCCTCGGGCTATCGACCACGATGAGCATCAACATGATGGAACGCGTGCGGGAGGTGGGCGTTCTGCGCGCGATCGGTGCTTCCAACGCGTCGGTGCGGCACATCGTCCTCGCTGAAGGCATCGCGATGGCAACGGTGAGTTGGCTCGCCGGCGCCCTGCTGTCGATCGGGCTGAGCCCCTGGTTCAGCGACCAATTGGGATTGGCCCTGATCAAGATGCCCCTGCAGTACAACTATTCGATCGTCGGCGCCGTGGTGTGGTTCTTCATCCTGCTCGGCATCGCCGCGCTGGCAAGCCTGGCGCCTGCCCGCAACGCGGTGCGCTTGACCGTGCGGGAGGTGTTGGCCTATGAATGATGTCCTGATCGAGCTGCACCAGCTCCGCAAGGCCTATCGCACGCCGGCAGGCGATTTTCCTGTGCTGACGGGCGTCGACCTGACGGTGCAGCGCGGCGACTTCCTTGCCGTGCTCGGCAAATCCGGCGCGGGGAAGTCCACACTGATCAATATGGTGACCGGCATCGATCGCTCTACGGGCGGCGAAATCTGGGTCGGCGACCAACCCGTGCATGCACTGAACGAGGACGACGTCGCTGCGTGGCGCGGGCGGCACGTGGGCGTCGTCTTTCAGTCCTTCCAGCTGCTGCCGATGCTGACGTGTGCGCAGAACGTGATGTTGCCGATGGATTTCGCCAGGGTTTATTCGGGCCCGCGCGAGCGCCGCGAGCGCGCCCTGCATCTGCTGCATCGCGTGGGGCTTGCCGGGCATGCAGACAAGCTGCCGTCGGCCGTCTCGGGCGGCCAGCGCCAGCGCGTGGCGATCGCGCGCGCCCTGGCAAACGATCCGATGCTGTTGGCGGCCGACGAGCCGACGGGCAACCTTGACTCAAGAACTGCCGCAGAGATGTTCGACCTGTTTCAGGGCCTGGCAGGTGAGGGTAAGACGATCCTTCTGGCCACCCACGATCGGGATCTTGCCGCACGCGCAGGCCGGCGGGTGCACCTGGTGGAAGGACGTATCGCGAGCGGGCGGCCGTCATCGGGAGACTCGTCACATGATTGATCAGGCCTGCGCGCCGGTAATCTCGCTGCACGGTCTCACCAAGGTGTATGAGACGCCTGTGGGGCCGTTCTCGGCCCTGCGCGGCATCGATCTCGAGATCGGAGCCGGCGAGTTCGTTGCAGTGGTCGGTAAGTCGGGCAGCGGCAAGTCCACGTTGATCAACATGTTCACCGGCATCGATCACCCGACCGATGGCGAGATCGTGGTGGACGGCGTTTGCGTCCGGGAGATGAATGAAGGGCAGATGGCGGAGTGGCGGGGACGGACCATGGGCATCGTCTTTCAGTTCTTCCAGCTGCTCCCCGCGCTGACGCTGATCGAAAACGTCATGCTGCCGATGGACCTGGTGCGGTCGTACAGGGCCAGCGAGCGCCGTGATCGCGCGAAGCACCTGCTCGAACAGGTGGGGTTGATCGACGATGCGGACAAGTTTCCGGCAGCCGTCTCTGGTGGACAGCAGCAGCGCGCGGCCATCGCGCGCGCGCTGGCCAACGACCCCCTGATCATCGTGGCCGACG
>CAZMIS010000277.1:0-5999 GCA_964566325.1 uncultured Anaerolineales bacterium | reverse complement strand
CGCCGGGTCAACGGCGGGTGATCGCCCTGGAGCCGGAGTTCGTGCGGCCGCAGGACGGCGTCGAGAAACAAGACTGCGAACTGCGGGCGGCCGAACGCTGGCTGCGCCGCAATGCGGCCCACTTTGGCGCCAGTTCGGTGACGCTGCTCGGCGACGACCTGTACTGCCACCAGCCGTTCTGCGAGTTAGTGGTGGCGACCGGCTGGCACTTTGTCTTCACCTGCAAACCCACTTCGCATCCGGCCCTGTATGAGGAAGTCGCCTTACTGACGCAAGCGGGTGGCGTGGCGGAACTGACCGAGCACCACGTCGTAGACGGCCACCCGCAAGTCTGGCACTATCGCTATGGCAGCCGGCTGCCGCTGCGCGCCGACACGCACCCGCTGTATGTCAACTGGTGTGAAGTCACGATCACGACCCCGGACGGCGCCTTGCTGTACCATAACGCCTGGGCCACCGATCAGCCGCTCACCGCCGCCGCACTGCACACCTTTGTGCTGGCCGCGCGCACGCGCTGGAAGAGCGAAAACGAAAACAACAATGTCCTGAAGAACTACGGCTATCATTTGGAACACAACTTCGGCCACGGTGATCAGTATCTGGCCCAGGTCTTGGTCATGCTCAACCTGCTGGCGTTCTTGTTTCACACCGTCCTGGAACTGTGTGACGAGCAGTATCGCCGGGTGCGGGCCGAACTGGTCGTGCGGCGCACCTTCTTCAACGACCTGCAAGCCCTCACGCACTACCTGCACTTCGCCAGCTGGTCGGCACTGATCGATTTCATGTTCACCGGGCTCGAACTGGACGTCGCCGACAACTCGCCACCGCGCCGGCGCACCAAGCGCCGTTAGCCGCCGGCGATGCGCGGTGGTCCGTGTATTGGCGCGCCTACCAGCCGTCAGCGGCCCGCCCATCCGGCCGTCTCGTGGCTTCTGGCCCTCCCAATCCACCGCCATCGGTCACATCAGGCCGCCACCACCGCCCTCAAACTGGTTCCCCCGGCCCGACCCTTCCGCCTCTCACCCCAGTATTCCCCTACATTTGGAACTGCTGGGTGGGAACGCTGAGCCTGGACACCACGGCCTCATTCCCGGTCACGGTTCAGGTCTACGGACACGAGTGGTCTGCCAGCGCAGGCAGACCGTCTACTTCATTCGATTCACTGATCGTGACCGCTCTGTTCGACGGCAGCGCGCTGCAGATCCAGGATTGGCTTGACGCGGCGGCGATACGGCCCGCCGCACAGCTCGACCTCTTCTCCCCGGGCACCATGGATGTGATGGCGACGTATCAGCTTGGGGATTTCTCCATCGTCGGCGCGGAGCAGTGGGCGAGCGGAACTGCCGGCGAGCCGGCCTTCAGCAAGGTCACGTTGGCCTACGACAGAATCCGAGAGACGGTCGGAGCCGGGACTTTCTGCTGGGATCTTACCAGGAATGACGAGCGTGATTAGCCTCCTGAGCCATATGGAAGCGGGCAGAGGACGGTTAACGCAGCCGACCGGCGACAACGGCGTCAGCGAGTGACCCGGCATTCCGCGGGCTCGGAGGTTGACATTTCTCGGGACTGGTGATTCCATCCTCCATGGAACTACCGGCTGGAGGAGGTTCGCCACGACCGACCCTGGGGGGGCATTGCGTGAGGATGCCGAGGCTGCAGGAGACGGGTGGTGATCGCGAATAGACTCGGAGGTTTATCCCAGACATGAACGAGGCCCTTGCATCTCAACTTCGGCAGCTTGTGATGAGCCGCTCGACGGCAGCCCTTGGCACGCTCCATACCGGCGCTCCGTATGTGTCCATGGTCCCGTTCGTCCTGCTGGACGACGCGTCCGCCTTTATCGTCCACGTCAGCGGGCTGGCCGCCCACACCCAGGACATGTTGGCAGATCCGCGCGTCAGCCTCTTGATCGCCGAGTCGGAGCAGGCCGGGTTCTCTCCTCAGGCTCTGCCCCGTGTGACCATTCTCGGCACGGCGCGGCGGCTGCCCGGCGACTCGCCCGAGTGGGCCGCTGCCCGGGATGCCTATCTCACCCGCTTTCCCGACGCAGCACCCACGTTCCGCCTTGGGGATTTTGCGCTCTTCGCCATCGTCCCCACGTCAGTCCGCTGGGTAGCCGGTTTCGCCCAGGCGCGCTCACTCACGCCCGAGTCATTCGCCGCAGCGGTCCGGGTGCCCGGGGCCGGCGCCTGAGAACCGGGGAAGCTGCGCCCGAAACCCGCCCGGAAGTCCCACCGCGCCTGATCGTCATGGATGACCGCGTGGTGATTCCACTAGAACTTCCTCTGGGCGCCGAGAAGGCCCAAGTGGTTGAGGCATTACTGGCGCAGTCAGTAAGCGCTATTTTCCGGCCGACAAGGCCGAGTTCAGTAGCGAAGTCTCCGTATGAGATGTCTGGAAAGTCTTGCCGTGGCTGTGGCCAGCCCAAGAACCTGATCCTTGCAGAGAACCTGCTCACACCCAATGAGAGTCAGCCACAGATGACACCGGATCCAACACGATCAGACCTGCAACACCAACTCAGCAGCTTCATCAGCGGCGGTTATCGGCTGATCCGGCACGGCCGGACGGCAGAAGGCTGTGACCAATGGCGCCTGGCGTGGGAAGTCGTCAAGCAGTTGGCGACGGCGGATATCCGCAGCACCGAAGCCTTCGACCGGCAGCACAGGGGATTGTCGGAACGTGTGTTCAACTGGTTTCAGGACTTCGAGATGGAGCTGGGCAACGCTGGACTGGACGATCCACGCTATCACCAACTACGCGTGGATTACGTGCGCGAGTTCCTGGTGCGCTTCCCCGATGAAAGCAGCCTGGCTTACCTCAACATGCGTCGCGCAGAGGCGGATGCGCTGTGGGAACTCGACCGCCGCGCGGAGGCGGAGACCGTCTTCAGCGCGCTGGTGGAACGCCTGCCCGATGAAGCCTGGTGCTATATCGGTTGGGCCGACTGCTATTGGCTGCTGGATGATTCGCCGAAGGACTATGAGACAGCCGAAGCCATCATGCGGCGCGCCCTGGAGCGGCCCAACTTACTGGAGCGCGCCGACCTCCTGGAACGCCTGGCGGACCTGTACGATGCTTGGGGTAAATCGGCCGAACGCGATGCCATCTGGGTGGCGCTTGAGGCGCTTCAGGTACGCTCCGAGCGGCCCCGGGAGCCAACGCCGCCCACCAACCTCGAAGCCCTGCCACAGGAGGCGCCGGCTGCACCGCCCAGGCAGAGACTTGGCCGCAACGATCCTTGCTGGTGTGGCAGTGGTCTGAAGTACAAGCGGTGTCATCTGCGCGCCGACCAGCAGGGAGGATAACCAGGCAGGCGCGGCGCAGACAAGTCACGTGAGAGCTACCCGCTTTCCAGGAAGGTTAGGGCCCGACCACATCCGGTCGGGCTTTTTTGTGCTTGTCATCGAGGTGGGTTGATGCTACACTCTCTTTGAATGAAGTGTGAGGCAAGCCTATGCAACTCGAAGATTATTTCAGCTTCCTGGCGCCCAACGACATCCGCGTAAAGGGCACACGTGTCGGCATCGAAACAATCTTGACCGATTACCTGGAACTGGGCTTGTTTGCCGAGCAGATCGCCGCTCGTTACCCGAGCCTCACGGTCGAGCAGGTATATGCCACGCTGACCTACTACTGGCGCAACCGTCCGCAGGTAGATGCTTACCTGCAGACTGTAGACCTGGAGCTTGAACGCCAGCGTCGTGAGCAGGATCTGCACCCCTCGGTAGCCGTGCAACGGCTGCGCGAGCTGGCGCGCCAACGCGACCGACAGCGCGCCAAGGTCGCAGCATCCGCGTGAGTCAGGTCAGTTTCCTGCTGGATGAGCATGTGCCACCGCTCATCCAGGCGCAACTGGTACAAATGGCGCCTGAGCTACAGGTGTACGTCATCGGCGAAGCCATTACACCGCCGCGGGGCACACCCGATCCGGACGTCTTGATCTGGATCGAAGTCCACGGCTGCATGTTGGTCACCAACAATCGCGCTTCCATGCCGGGCCATCTCGCCGACCATCTGGCCCTTGGATACCACGTCCCCGGCATTATTCAGCTTCCCAGGCGCATGAACATGCGCGCCATCCTTGACGACCTGTGGCTCATCTGGGCGGCTGCTCTGCCTGATGAGTTTCAGGATCAAATCGTCCACCTACCGCTGAGGCGCTGAGACGATTGATGAGATCTTCGATCGGGCGAAGAAGCAGGGCACGCTGGTGGAGGGCAGATGAAGTCGGGACACCAACGAATTCACTTTGAAGGCAAAGACTATATCTGGACGGGGAGCGATTGGTATGAAGCAACGACCTGCTTGACACCGCCAGCATCGCTAATCAGGGCACTGAACGCAGAAATCGCGCTGGCGCTTCAGCAGCAAGACCATTCCATCACCGAAGTTCCTGAGTTGATCTCCACCGCCTGCGCGGCTCGAGATGCAGGGCAACATTCAAGGGCTGAGCTCCTCATCCGACGGGCGCTGGCAAAGGAGCCTGGTAACCTCGCAGCACGGGTGGTACTAAGTTCGACCTTGCGCGCTCGGGGCTACCCGGAACAGGCGCTGGCTGAAACAAACGCTCTCCGTAGCGCAAATCATCCTGCCCTTCACACTACGCGAGCCGCGGCATTATGCGACCTTGGACAGTGGGAAGAGGCCAAGCGCGAGATCGGTCGCGCGCTGGCCATCAGCAGCGACGAAGAGTCATTCAGCGTTGTACGCCGCATCAAGGCAGCAGCGCCGGAATTGTACTGGTAGCATAGACGCGCGAGGCACTAATCTTAAGAGGTCAGCCCATGTCGAATCAGAGCCTGTTCGGTCACATCGTAGCCAGGTTCAGCAATCAGCAGGAAAATCTCGCCACCGAATCCCTGCACTACATCCTGCAGCAGCGTTCCGCTCGCGAGGCGTTTCTGAGTTTTGTAGATCAGCTTGCGCCAGGGCTGAATCCAATTACACGCTTTGAAACCCAATCGGGTACAGACAAGAGCGCCAGGCCTGATATGGTGGGAAAAGATGCGGATGGGAAGCCTGTGCTCGTGGTCGAGGCCAAGTTCTGGGCCAGCCTGACCGATCAACAACCAGTAGCCTACATCAACGCCCTTCCCGAAGATCGAGGAGCGATACTGCTCTTTGTCGCGCCGGAGAAGCGCTTCGCCACACTCTGGCCGGAACTAGTCAGACGCTGTACTGAGGCTGGGCGGGAGATCGCAATAGAAGCTCCGGATGGAGGCGCCTGGAAGATTGGCAAGCTTACCGACAGCCGCACCCTGGCCCTGACGAGTTGGCGGGTATTGCTGGCTTATCTGCTGCAGGCAGCGGAGGCCAACGGCGAGCTGACTGCAGCTTAGGACATTCGCCAACTCCAAGGACTATGTGACTATCTGGATGAAACGGCTTTTCTGCCGCTCCAGTCCGAGGAACTCACTGCCATCACCGGGACACGGATCACTCAGTACTGCCAGCTTGTCGATGACATCACCGAGCGGCTGGTCGCCGAGGGGATCGCATCCATCAAAGGTCTCAGGGCTACGAGTATTCGAGGCGCTTATTTGCGCTACATGAACGTTCATGGGTTCGGTTGCTGGGTATCTTTCAGCCCACGCCTATGGGGTGAGCATCGTTCTACACCACTCTGGTTCTCAGTGAAAGGCCCAGACTGGCGCCCCTCATCGGCCGTCAAGGAACGCCTGCAGCGTCTCGATTTGGAAGTCCCGCCCCGTCTGATCGTTATTGATGATGAGGTGGTAGTCCCGCTGCATTTGCCCCTGGGTGCCGAAAAGGCCCAAGTGGTGGAGACATTACTGGCACAGGTCAGGGAAATAGCTGGCTTATTGGCGTGAATTGCACTGCTTTACACTCATCAAAAACAAGGAATTTGGCTCATAAGCCAGATGCCTTACCGCTCTTTGGCCGACCTCCAATCGCCAATTATCTGTCGGCGAGGTCCTCTGATCATCGCTCATAAGTTAACAACTTCGTCCGTCTGTCAAGGGCGGATCCAAGGC
>CAZMIS010000276.1:0-6012 GCA_964566325.1 uncultured Anaerolineales bacterium | reverse complement strand
CTTCGATCACGTTGTCTTTAACAACGGTCTGACCGGCACGGATTGGGTGAACTAGGTCAACGAGGTCAGCAGCGCGTACGCTTCGGCTTTCAGGGTGACTGGGCTCGGCCTGGCGCGCAGCATCCTGATCCAGTATGCGCCCACCTACAAATCGGCAACGGAACGCAAGACCACCACCGACTACGCTGCGGACCTGGGCATCGGCCTGTCGTCTAACTTCCTTGCACCCGACTACATCGCCGCGTACCGCACCGATGGGGTTGGCGCATACGATCCCATTGAGGCCCACTGGAAGGACGTTCCGGTGGCGTTCGAGGCCTACAAGAACGACCTCTGCTCGCCCATGTTGACCTTCTGGGCGCTGGCGAGTGGGCTGGACAAGCATGTCGACTACCTGCGCGTCGACCCGCCGCTATTGCGCGGCAATGATGGCGGCCCCACCATTGACGTTCCATTCTTCGTGTGGGCCCGGGAGTACGTCGGCCAGAGCGCCCAGACTACGCCGCGGGTGTTCACTGTGATGCGTGAACATCGCAACCCGACGCGCTCGAACTGCCGAGGGACGGCTGCGAACGATGCAGGGCTGAACTACCTGGCGCCAACGGCGACCTACAGCAATTACCCTCAGCTCGGCAACTATAACTTCTTCCTATGGCAGGACGATAGCATCCCCGGTGGTCGTACGGTGCCTGAGACGAACGATAAGGGCGCGGACAGCCGGTACGCTAAGGACCCGAAGACCGGCACCGCGTGGACGAGCGCCGGCCTAGGCAACTGCCCGACGAACAAGAACTACGATACGGACCTGTTCCCGCTTGACTATCCGTGCAACCTGACGCCCTACAATCCGGATCTGCCGGCCATCGAGGGCCAGGGCACAACTTACACCACATGGTACAATCCCGATCTGTGGCAGGATGTGAACGGGGACGGCGTGATGAGCGGCACCGAAGCCTATGTTGTGCGCCGCACCGATCAGAATGACGACGCGGCAAAGACCAATCCCTTCATGTTCTTCCGTGTCTCACCCGACTACATGAGTATGTCGCAGATCTACCGGGCGACGATCACGGTGAAGTACTTTGACATCGGCACCGACAGCTGGTCGCTCAAGTACGACAGCCCGACCGGCGAGAAGGTCGCAGGCACGGTGACCAAGACCGGCACCAAACAGCTCAAGACCAAGACCTTCGTCGTCAACGATGCCAGGTTCTCGAAGCGCCTGGTCGGGGCAACCGACTTCTACATCGACAGCCGCAACCCAACCACCAACGCGAACGACGGCAACGAGTGGATCCACATGGTGGAGGTCGAGAAGGGCGATCCGTCGACCGAACCCACGCCGACGCCGACGTCGTCGCCTACGGCGACTTACACGCCGACTGCAACACCGACTGCAACACCGACTGCAACGCCGACGGCCACGCCGGAGACGCCGATGCCGTCCGTCAACCGGACCTACCTGCCGTTGATCCTGCGCTGATAGCGCGGGCGAACGCTCAGCGATCTTAGCAGCACTGCTTTCGCGCCTGCCGGTGAAGTCAACGGAACCAGCAGGCGCGAGGCACGTGCAGGACCAACGGACCCTTACGGAAGCGCGGGCGCGTCTCTTGTCCCCTGAGACGGTCCGGCCCCTTTGAGATCAACCACTACCAGACCGGGGAACGACCATGCCAACCCAATCTGACCTGAATGGCACAACACACCGGGAGACGGCTCGAAGCTGCCGATGGATGGTGGTGGCATGGTTTCTGCTGGTGTTCATCGCGTCCTTGCTTGGCACTCTGCACACCGGGCCGTCCCTGGCTGCGCCGGCCCCGCTCGAGTCGCCCTCTCCCGCGGCGACGGCGACGCCTCCGGAGATCCTCGACACGGTCAACGCCGAACGCATGTATTGTGGAGGCGTCTACTCGGGGAATACGGTCGGCAAGGTCAATAACGTTAGCAGTTACAGCTGCCGCCCATCGTGGGACGAGAGCGGCAAGGAGGCCGTCTACAGGCTGGAGATCGACGCAGCGCAACCGGTCACGGTGACCCTGGTGAGCGCAGATGCCGATCTCGACCTGTTCCTCCTGCGCTATGCCTTCCCGGACTCGTGCCTGGCCGGCGGTGACACGTATCTCAGCTATTCGGCTCAGCCCGGCACGCACTTCGTCGCAGTCGACGGGTATCGTGGCGCGTCCGGCTCTTACACGGTGCGTATCGACTGCGCTGCCGGAGGGCGCGCGACGGCGACGCCGACCCTTACGCCTTCGCCAACGCCCACTGCCACGCAGACGGGCACGCCGAAGCCGACAGCCACCGTCCCGCCAACCGTCCCGCCCATCCCAGTCTACCTGCCCCTGGTTCTGCAGTCGCCCGCCAGTGCACCTGGTTTTGCGGTGACGCTGACCCTGCAGGATGGGTTGAACGGCTACGCAGGAACGACTGACACCACCCTCAGCAATTGGGAACGGACGACGAGCTTAGGCGCCGAAAACCGGCTGCTGCTGTTCTACAGCCAAACGCAGGAGGAGCCGACCCAGAAAGCGCCACTGTTGCGATTCGACCTTGACCTCCTGCCCGCCGGCTCTCGGATTCAGGCCGCCACATTGCGCCTTTATGTACCCTTGGCGCCTTCGTATGATCTACGGGCACGCGTGCAGGGCCTCCTGCGTCCGTGGGATGAACTTACCGCGACGTGGGACGCGGCCGCTGCCGGCCAGGCATGGGACGTGCCCGGTGCGCGCGGCGAGGGAACGGACCGCGCGTCCTGGATCAGCGAATCCCAGCATATCGTCGAGGGATCGCGCTGGTATGAATTCGACGTCACCTCTCT
Source organism: uncultured Anaerolineales bacterium (assembly GCA_964566325.1). Taxonomy (GTDB): domain Bacteria; phylum Chloroflexota; class Anaerolineae; order CG2-30-64-16; family CG2-30-64-16; genus JALOOB01. The sequence continues at coordinate 3,194 of CAZMIS010000276.1, read as the reverse complement.
GGCGGAGGAATGGGGGCGCGACCGGCAATCGAATTACGGAATGGTGCTGACTGCGGGCGCAGGCAGCTTCGATGCCAACGTCGAGGCGCGCTTTGTCAGCCGCGAGGGCAATGGCGCCTTCCGACCGCAGTTGGTTGTCTCCTACGTCCTGCCCCTCCAATGATGCATTATGTACTTTCTTTAATCCTGGGACGGCTGGCGTTACACCGTTCTTTCACAAGCGCTTGCTAGCTTATGGGCGCATGGGACCATACACAGAACGGCCTCGCAGACCGCATGGAGTCTGAGGAGGGGATGCACTCCCGGCCGCGAGGGAAAGGCACTCATTACATGATCAACCAACGCACTGAGAACCTTTGGTGGCATGTCGATCGATCGCCACTCGCCGGGCGTGACATGGGCCGCGTTGTATCCCCCGAGGGCGTGCTGTATTCGATCGGCAAACGTTGCCTCGATGTTCTCGTTGCTGTGTTGGCGTTGATCGCGCTGGCGCCCTTGATGGCTCTGATTGCCCTGGCGATCAAGCTGGATTCCCCAGGTCCCGTGTTCAACATTCAGAATCGAACCGGACGCGGCGGACGCACGTTCCGGTTCTACAAGTTTCGCTCCATGACCAGTGGGGTGGATCACACCCAAGAGCATCGTAAGTTCGCCGAGGCCTACATCAACGGCCATGCGGACCTCGCATCGGTCGACGAGAAGGGCCGTGCCCTGTACAAACCCGCCTCCAATGGCCACACTGTTACCCGAGTGGGCCGCTGGCTGCGGCAAACCAGCATCGATGAACTGCCGCAGTTGCTTAATGTCCTGAAAGGTGATATGAGTCTGGTGGGGCCCCGGCCCACCATGGATTACGAGACTATGCTCTACACCGAGCGGCACCGGCAGCGCCTCGCGGCCCTGCCAGGACTGACAGGGTGGGCACAGATCCATGGGCGAAGCGGACTCAGTTTTGACGAAATCGTCACCCTGGACATCGAGTACATCGAGCGGCGTTCCATCGGCCTCGACCTCAGAGTCCTGATCGCCACGATTCCTGTGGTGCTGAGGGCGGAGCACGCGGGCTGACCGCGTCACAGCCAACCAGGTATCTGCACGCATAGCCAGTCTGGGCAACCTCACTGGTTTTTCGCTTGCGATGATCAATTTTGATTGATCGCCCGTCTAAGGAATGCTCTATGTTAAGATTCCACCGGCTTCTGGCCGTGCTGGTTTCGTTCGTGGCGTTTGTCGCACTGCCGGGCGCCGCACGAGCCACGAACGCTGACGTCATTGCGAATCCGGACGCCACCCCCTCCGGCGTCTACGTCTTCCTGGATTATGAGAACTATGACCCCGCCGAGTACTCGCTTGCCGGTGGGCACATGGTCTGGCAGTGGTTCCGGATTCACACGGGGGTCAATACCTTCAATTGGAGTCCGGTGGATACCTTTGTTGCAGCTCAGGCCGCCGAGGGCAAGGCCGCCGCGTTGGCCATCAACCCGTACGAGGGCGAATGCTGCGGCGGGCTGGGGATACCCACCTATCTGAAGACGACCTATCCATCTACGGTCATCAACTGCTCCGGAACCGAGCTCCCGAAGTACTGGGACGCACGCTACAAGGAGGCCTTCGCCAGGATGGTGGCGGCATTCGGTGCGCGCTACAACAACGATGCGCGCGTGGCGTGGGTGGAAGTTACAGTCGGCATCTTCGGTGAGACGTCTCCCGCAGAAGACAAGCACGACGAATGCCTTCAGGCCGCAGGGTTGACGAGCGACATGTGGGTCGATTTCGGCAAGTGGGTGATCGATCGCTATGTGGCTGCGTTTCCCGACAAGCAACTGTTCCTGCAGTATGCGCCGCGTTTCCTGCTTCGTACCGAGGTGAAGGCACTCTCGGACTACGCCGCAGCGCGCGGGGTCGGTCTCAAACACAACGGCCTCAAACCCGATGGCGGCGCAGACGTCTACATCACGGATCCGAACCTCACCATCTACCGGTCCGGGCAGTATGATCCGATGGCTTCGTGGGAGCAGGCCGTTCCCCTGGCATTCGAGGGCGCCGAGGTCACTAGCAGTATCCAGGGGCGCACCAGGACGATGTGGGGCATCTACAACGCGCTCGACAAACACGTCGATATTCTCAACCTCAGCTACAAGGTCGTCTCCGAGCCGGACAGGAAAGACCTCCTGGAGTTTGCATCCCGATACCTTGGCAAGAACGCGGCCAACACGCCCAGCGCCTGGGCTGCGTTGCGCGAGACCGAATATGACTGGTTTCCAGATTACGGCAACTATGAATTCTGGCTGTATCAGAACGACGCCGTGCCGGGCGGCAAGACGGTCCCGCTGTGGAACATCAGCACCGCGCCCGAGGGCCGCTACACTCGGCGCACCGACCAGGCCACGGGCAACGGTAACATGTACTTCGATGTGGATGACGCGTACGCATTCGGGAGCATTAGCCAGGCTACGGTCACCATCACCTACTACGACCAGGGCACCGACTATTGGGAGCTGCGCTACGACGGCGCCTCCTCCGACGACGCGCTGGCCGGACGCGTGCGCAAGCTTAATACGAAGACATGGCAGAAGGCCGTCTTCTCCCTGTCAGATGCTGAGTTCGCGAATGCGCTGCCGGGCGGCGGCAGCCGTCCCGGCAGCGATCTGCGCATTTCTTCCACCGGAGACGGCGACGAGATCATCCATAAGGTCGATGTGGTGGCCGTTCCTGGCCAACCCAAGACCCTGCGCTTGCAGCCCGGTGTCGACGGGTATGACGGGTTGGTGGATACCTTCATCAGTGCGTGGTCTCCCGACCTGAATTATGGCGATGATAACCGCCTGTGGGTCGGTCACCCTGACAAGATGTTCAGCCTGCTACGGTTCGACATAGCCGCACTGCCTTCCGATGCCAGGGTGGTTACAGCGACCCTGGGCGTCTTCGAAATGGGAAGCTCGCCCAGCACTGAGTTGCCGCTCAATCTCGCCGCTCACCGCATGCTTCGACCCTGGAGCGAGCCGGCTGCTACGTGGAAGAAGGCCACTACGACGACCAGTTGGGAGCTGGCCGGTGCGCTGGGCCCGTCCGACCGCGAGGCGACCGCAAAGGGCAGCATCGATCTCAATCAAGCGACCGGCTGGGCAGAGATCAACATCACGCCGCTACATGCACGAGACCGGGGCGACGGAAGAAGACTTCGCCCTGGCTGC
>CAZMIS010000275.1:0-6043 GCA_964566325.1 uncultured Anaerolineales bacterium | reverse complement strand
CCTCGGACAGGATCGCGTCGCCGGGGCGATGGAGCTTCAGCATCTCGATGATGATCTCCAGGTTCGCCACCGTCTGCGGTATCCCCCATACAGGCGCCCCGAGGGATAATTGGGATAGCCCGTTATCGCAGTCACGTTGTGCCCGCGCCGCACCAATTCGGTTGCCAGGTCGTGCGGCTTGGCAACCGGTTCGGGTTGGTACCACATGCTCAGCAGCAGGATGCGCATGGTCGTCAGCCGCCCTCCTCCGCGTCCGGCAGCGCGAACAGGAAGACGGGCGTCACGTGCGACTCGCGCAGCACCCTGGATGAGACCAGGGTGGCGTCGAACCGGCGCACCTCGCGCAGCTGGCCTTCGTCCATGACCTCCCTGACCGCGGCGATCATGCGGTCGCCGCCCGGCATCTGCCGCCAGTTGCGCCATTCGTAGAGGAGATAATCGTACCCTCCTTCCCGCATCGCCCGGACCAGGTCATCCGCGCCCCCCACCGCGGTCCAATCCACCACGCCGCTGGTCCACGGGTCCGCACGGCGCAGGGGGCGGTCCAGATAGTACGTCGGCGCGCCCGACAGGACGACCAGGAAGCGCGCCTCCTGCGGGGTGTTCGCGTCGATCCACTCGTAGACATCGTAGAACCAGGTCGTCCGGTGATACCGCGCGAGGTCGCCCGTCGCGGCGTAGGCCGCGGCATCGAACGAGTAGTAGGCCGCCAGCCCCGCCAGCCCCAGCGCGAGCGCGGCCGTCGTGCGCCAGGCCCATGCCAGCGCCCTCCCGCGCACGAACGCGCCCGCGATCCCTGCCAGCCCGACCCACGCCACGGGCAGCAGGTAGATGAAGAAGCGGGCATAGAGGGACGGCTGCGCGAGGGTCCAGAGCAGGAGGAACGCCGCGCCGAAGCCCGCCAGCCGGCCCGTTGCCCGCGTGCGCCACACGGCCGACAGCAGCAGGAAGCCGAGCACCGCGTGGGGGATGGGGAACGTGTACGCGGACGTGAGCGCCTCGCGCAGCCCCGCGATGAGGGTCGACGGCTGCCAGGGGCCGACCAGGAGCCGGCTGTACGCCCCTGCAACCTGGTCCGCGTAGGCGGGCGGCTGGTTGAAGAGGTCGACCAACAGCGGCCAGACGGGGTTGCCGAAATGGCGCCAGTTGAAGAGGTAGAACGGCAGCGCGACGAGCAGGCCCAGGCCCACGCCCCCGGCGAAGCTCAGCAGGTGGCGCGGGCGCCCGCTGCGCACCGCCCACGCCAGCGCGATCACCGCGGCCGCCACACCCAGCGCGACGGCCTGATACCGGCTGCCCGCGGCCGCCCAGGTCACGTAGCCCAGCGCGAACGCGGCGGGCCGTGACAGTTCCGCGCCCGCGAGGACCGCGACGGCGACCGTCACGACGAAGATGGTGACCATATCCGCATGCGCGGTCGTGGCCGACTTCAGCAGCAGCGGCTGCGCCACCGCCGCGGCGCAGAGGATCAGGGCCACCCTGCGGCCGCCCTGCTGCCTCATGACCTGATACAGCAGCGCCACGGCCACCAGCCACAGCCCCAGGTTCAGCATGTGTGCGCCCTGTGGGAGACCGAAGCGCTCGAAGGGCAGGTAGTTCAGGCTCCACCCGAAGGGCAGCGCGAAGTGGTAATCGGGAATCGGCAGCCAAGCGCCGTCCGTCACGATCTGGCGGATATGCTCCAGGTGGTAGCGCACCACGTCCGCGTCGCGCGGGGGCGCCGCGGCATTGATCCAGTAGACGGCCGCGGCAGCAACGGTGGCTGCAACCGCCAGGGGCCCCGCACACAGCTCCCGGAGCGTACGGCCAAGCGCGGCGCCGGCCCGTGTGACGGCCGCCCGGCGCACGAGGAGGAAGGCGGCCTCCAGCCCCAGGATGGCCCCCGTGGCGAAGGGCACCTGCCCCGCCGCTGCGAAGATCGCCCAGAGGAACGACGTGAGCCCCGCGCCGATGGCCAGGTGCACCGCAGCCGACGCGAGTTGATCCTCCAGCTCGATCCGGGTCGCGGAACCGATGGCCACCCACGCAGCGAGCGTCGCCAGCGCGGCAAGCGTGGCCGCCACTCCAGTCCCGGCGAATTGGAGGAACGCCACGCGTCCCTATGCCACGTCCCTGTGCCACACGACCCGGTTCACGTAGTCCGTGTAGCTCAGGATGATCCGCACCACCTTCTCCGACACGTTGGGCACGCGGTAGTCCCCGACCATGCGGAGCAGGCGGTCCTCCCCGCGGCCCTGCGAACGGAGCACGGCCAGCCCTTCCTCGATCCGCTCCCAGTGCAGGCCCACCATCATCACCGCGCCTTCCTCCATCCCCTCCGGCCGCTCGTGCGCACGGCGGATGTTGAGCGCGGGGAAGTTCAGGATGGAGGACTCCTCGGTGATCGTGCCGCTGTCGGAGAGCACGGCCCGCGCGCTCATCTGCAGCCGGACGTAGTCGAGGAAGCCGAAGGGCTTCATCAGCGCCACCCCGGGGGGGAAGGTCACGTGCTCCGCGTCGAACCGCTTGCGCGTGCGCGGGTGCGTCGAGACGATCACGCGCAGCCCGAGCCCGGCCAGGTTGCGCAGGAGCGTCACCAGCGCGGCGAACTGCCCCTCGTCGTCCACGTTCTCCTCGCGGTGCGCGCTGACGACGAAATACTCGCCCTCCGCCAGCCCCAGCCGCGCCAGCACGTCCGACTCGCGGATCTTGGGCAGGTAGTGGTGCAGCACCTCGTACATCGGGCTGCCCGTCACGATCACGCGGTCCGGCGGCAGCCCTTCCCGCAGCAGGTAACCGCGCGAGATCTGCGAGTAGGGCAGATTGATGTCGCTGATGTGGTCGACGATGCGCCGGTTGATCTCCTCGGGCACGCGCTCGTCCCAGCACCGGTTGCCCGCCTCCATGTGGAACACCGGGATCTTCAGCCGCTTCGCCGCGATCGCGGCCAGGCAGCTGTTGGTGTCGCCCAGGATCAGCACCGCGTCGGGCCGCATCTCCCGCAAGGCCGCATCGGACCGAGCGATGACCATGCCGATCGTCTCGGCCGCGGAGGCGCCGGCCGCGTTGAGGAAGTGGTCGGGCTGGCGGAGCTCCAGGTCGTCGAAGAAGACCTGGTTCAGCTCGTAGTCGTAGTTCTGCCCCGTGTGGATGATGCGGTGATCAACGTAGCGGTCGAGCGCGGCCATGACGCGGGAAAGCCGGATGATCTCCGGCCGGGTGCCTACGATGGTAGCTATCTTCATACTTGCACCGCCATGAACTGCGTGTCGGGCCGGTCGGGGTCGAACACCTCGCTGGCCCAGAAGAGCGTCACCAGCTCGCCCTGGCCGATATTCTCGATCGAATGGGTGTAGCCCGTGGGGATGTCGACCACGCGGAAATCCTCCCCGCGCACGCGCACCTCGAGCACCTCGCCCCCCAGGATATGGCGGAAGCGGATCAGCGCCTCCCCCTCGAGCACGAGGAACTTCTCCGTCTTGGTGTGGTGGTAGTGGTTGCCGCGCGTCACCCCCGGCCGGGTGCGGGAGACGAAGATCTGGCCCCCCGCGCGCGACTTGACGAACTCGGCCAGGCAGCCCCGATCGTCGCAGCGCTGCTGCAGGTCGCGCGCGAACGCCCCCTCGGGCAGGTAGGAGACATACGTGCCGTACAGCTTGCGCGTGAACTCGTCCGCCAGGTCGGGCAACAGCAGCGTCGTGCGTATCGCGCGGAACGAGCGGATCAGCTCCGCCAGCCGCCCCAGCGTCACCCGGTAGCTCGGCGCCACCTCCCGCTACACCACCCCCGGCTCCCCAGTCCCCGCTCCCCAGTCCCCAGTCCCCAGTCCCCAATCCCCGTTCCCCGTCCCCCGTTCCCCAATCCCCAATCCCCGCTCCCCAGCCCCCAACCCCCACTCCCCAATCCCCGCCGCCACATCATCCACATGCACCAGCTCCAGCTCGCGGTCCGGATGGGAGATCGTGATCGGCTCGTCCCGGCTGATGTTGTGGCAGAACGTGGCGACCACCGAGTTGTAGTTGGGCCGGCACCACTTGCCGAAGACGTTCTGCAGGCGGAAGATGGTGCACCGTGCGCCGGTGGCACGCGCGTAGGCCGCCACCACTGCCTCGGCCTGGCGCTTGCTGGCGCCGTAGGGGTTATCCAGCGCGGCCTGCACCGACGATGCCAGCACGATGGGCGTCGCCCTGCCCGCCGCGACCAGCCCTGCGCACACCGCCTCGGTCAGCCCCACGTTGCCTGTCGTGAACTCCGCGTCCGAGCGCGGGCGGTTCACCCCGGCCAGGTGGACGACGACATCGGCCTCGGCCAGCATCGCGGCCAGGTCCTCCGGCGAGTGCTGTTGGTCGAAGCAGAGGACCGTCGTCTCGGGCCGGACGGCCAGCGCCGCGCGCAGGTTCTTCCCGATGAACCCCTCCGCACCCGTCACCAGCACTTTCAAATGTCCCATCTCCTTGCGACCTTCACACCGTAACCTTCAACCTGCAAATTTGGGCCAGCTTCGCTGGCACAACCTTCAACCCTTCAACCGCCCATCTGCTCCCGGACGTAATCCAGCCCAGCCAGCAACTCCGCCATCTCGTCCACGTCCAGCTGCCGCGTGTTGTGCGAGTTGTAGTCCTCCTGCTGCGAGAGGGGCTCCTGGCCCTGCGTGTAGTACGCGTCGTAGTTCAGGTCGCGCGTGTCCGCAGGGATGCGGTAATAGTCGCCCAGGTCGACCGCGCGGAGCATCTCCTCCCGCGTCAGCAGCGTCTCGGACTGCTTCTCGCCGTGCCGCGTGCCGATGATGCGGATCTCGTTCTGCGCTGCGAAGACGCGCTTCAGCGCCCCGGCCAGGACCGCGATCGTCGCTGCGGGGGCCTTCTGCACGAAGAGGTCGCCCGGCTGCGCATGCTGGAACGCGTAGAGGACCAGGTCGACCGCGTCGTCGATGCTCATCATGAAGCGCGTCATCTGGGGGTCGGTGATCGTGAGGGGCCGGCCCGCGCGGATCTGCTCGATGAAGAGGGGGATGACCGACCCGCGCGAGGCCATCACGTTGCCGTAGCGCGTGATACTGATCGTGCAGCCGCGGTCCGCCGCGACGCGCGACTTTGCCACCGCCAGCTTCTCCATCATCGCCTTGGAGATGCCCATCGCGTTGATCGGGTAGGCGGCCTTGTCCGTGCTGAGCACCACCACGCTCCGGACCCCGGCTGCGACGGCTGCGTTCATCACGTTTTCTGCGCCGATGGCGTTCGTCATCAGCGCCTCCATCGGGTAGAACTCGCAGGAAGGCACCTGCTTGAGCGCGGCCGCGTGGAACACGTAATCCACGCGCGACATCGCGTCCAGCAGGCTCTCCGGCCGGCGCACGTCGCCGATGTAGAACTTCAGCTTCGCCTGGCTGCCGTAGGCCAGCCGCATGTCGTGCTGCTTCTTCTCATCGCGCGAGAAGATGCGGATCTCGCCGATGTCGGTGGCGAGGAAGCGGCGGAGCACCGCGTTGCCGAAGGTGCCGGTGCCCCCGGTGATGAGGAGGGTTTTGTTGGTGAACATGGTTGTCATCTTTGGCTTTGCCTGCTCGCGATATGACTCATGGCGTCTGTGCCATGCCTAATTCTGGTTTTGTTGCGCCGCGACGCGACGCCATAGGCTTATCAGAGATGGAACGACTGCCTCGGAGCTGTATATCTGCGTCACTCGCTCCCGTCCCCACTCGCCCATTTGGTTCCAGGCGTTCGGCGATGCCAGAAGGTCTTCCACAGCGCTTTTCAGCGTTTGAACATCTCCAACTGCCACCGATCGTCCGCAGGGTTTCTCCGTGTTCAAAGCAAGCATGTCCGGTATGGCACCAACTGGCGTGGCGATTACTGGTCGAGCGAGTGCCATAGCCTCCAACACCACGTATGGGAACCCCTCCGTGTAGGAGGCTAGTGCCAGCGCACGGGATCGAGCGATCATCGCATGCGCATCCTGCTTCGGCATCGCTCCCGTGATTAGCAGGGACAGTCCGGAACTACCAGCGAGACTGTGCAATGAATCAGCGAAGTCGCGCTCGACCGGTCCCACGAGAGCCAACCGC
>CAZMIS010000274.1:0-6108 GCA_964566325.1 uncultured Anaerolineales bacterium | reverse complement strand
ACGTTGGCCTTCGGATTCACCGAACGCGCGCCCTGCACGAATCCGTTCAGGTACCACATCACATCGGGTACGGGATGGGCTCCGACGAAGCCGATGCTGTTCGACTTGGTGGTCTTTCCGGCCACGATACCTGCGAGGTATCCGCCCTCGTGCCACTTGGCGTTGTATCCGCTGGCGTTGGGCCCGGTCATGTACGCCGACGAGGTTGCGTAGCACTTGTCGGGGTTCTCAGACGCGATCTGGAGGACAGCCTTCATGTAGCCGAATCCGACAGCGAAGATCATCTTCGTGCCGTCGGCACTCAACTCGCGCGCGACGCGGTCGCCATCTGCACCCTCGAGCGTGTTGGGAACCGTGCGAACGACGATCTTGCTGCCCAGGTTCTTCTCGAGTTCCTTGCGTCCCAGGTCGTGCTGGTATGTCCAGCCAACGTCTCCGACCGGACCGAAGTAAATGAAGCCCACCTTCGCAGGTGCCTGGGCCGAGCAGATTGCCGGCGCGGTGATGATCAGCAGACAGGCGGCCGAGCGCCGCAAGAATTGGTTCACCTTCGTCTCCTTCGTTAACGCGTCGACGTCTGTTGCTCTGCGTCATGCAGACCCGAGTCATCCGCTTGACAAAAATTTATCGGGCGTGTCAGGCGAGCGAAAGATAGACTCCGAGACGCAGCGTTTCAGGTTTGGAACAGTGCGTGCGGAGACACTCATGGATATGGAACTCAAGCTCGTCGAGGCGTTCGCTTTGATCATGAGAGCCGGGAGCCTCACCAGAGCAGAGACTCAAACTGGCATGTCGAAGGCGACACTCAGTCGCCTCTTGCGCAGGCTCGAGGAAGATCTCGGCGTGCAACTGCTCAGCCGGTCGTCGCGCAAAGTCACGCCGACGGATGCGGGCAGAGCCTTTCACGCGCACTGTGAGGCGCTGCTCGCGGACGTCTCCGGACGATGGGAGACAGCTCGCCACGAAGTTCAGGAGATGTCGACGGGTGGCAAGGGCAGGCTACGGGTACTCGCAGACAATCACTTCACCACGACGTTTGTCTGCCATGTCGCGAGACTGTTTCTCGAGAAGTACCCGAACATTCGCTGTGAGCTGGACGCTGCAGGCCGCGAAGACTCACCGCGCATGGAGGATGTCGACTGCTACATCTGCGCAGAGGCGCCAGACCTTCCCGATGTCGTCGCCAAGCTGGTTGGTCGATTGACCTATGGCCTGTATGCAAGTCCGAAATATCTGCGCGCCAACGGTACACCGTCGACCCCAAAAGACTTGACGACGCATGTGTCGATCACCTTGCGCATGCCAGAGTTTGCGAAGACTCCAGTTCTTCACACTGACAAGACTTCCCATCCCTACGTGACACGATCAACGGTCGGGACCAATGACTACTGGGTCATGAAGACCTTCTGTGTCGATGGGCTTGGCATCGCGCTGCTTCCGGACTTTTTCGCAGGCCCTGAAGTCCGGCTTGGGAGCCTTGTTCCGGTTCTTCCCGAGTGGAAGCCCGAGCGCAGAAGAATCTTCTGCGCGTATCAGCGGCAAAGGTATGCGGCAAAGAAGCTGCAGGCCTTCATTGCCCTCCTGTCCGAATGCATGACGGACCTTGAAGCGCTCAACACATACGTGGCCATTGCGCCGAGGTGAGTGGTGCAGGACTTGGCGCCAGGCTCCTGGCGCAAGGAGCAAAGCTCGAATCGCGGCGCGCGGGTTGTCAAGACGTCGCTGCTCAATGAAGCAGCCTAAGGGAAGCGCGCATTAGAGACGCTTCCGAGAATGCGTCACGTCGAAGACGACGGGCGTCTTGTCGAGGTCGCCAGCGCGAGAGGGAAGTTCCCTGTCGCCGCTGGTTTGCGGTATCCGTCCGGCCAAGTCATCTCGAATCTCTGCTTCTTGTGTGCCTGGAGGGTAGGCTTCGCGTGCGGATGTAGTTGACCGCTCGGGGCAGGCCAAGCTAGTCAAGTCGCTGCGTGGCGCAATGTCTGGACGAGCATCCGGTGAAGGCTGTCGACGGCTCTCGATCCTTGCGACGCCCGGCTCCGGTAGGCGGCCACCTGCATCGGCTCCAGCGGGCCCAGGCCGTGCTCTGGTCCCAGCATCTGGAGGTGATCGGGCACGCTGCATTGGGTCAGGGCGGCCACGGCCAACCCGCTTTCAACCGCGGCGATCTGCCCCGCCAGGCTAGAGCTGTTGTAGACCACCTTGTGCGGACGCCCTTGCACGGCGAGGGAGTTGATCGCGCTGCGTCGACCCAGGCTGGCCTGTTCGTAGACGGCGATCGGAAGCGGGTCGCGTCGCCAGGTGTCAAACTGGCTGGAGCCCACCCAGACCATCGGCTCATGGAAAAGGAGCGTGCCGCGGCGGGCGTGGTCACGTGACACCAGCGCCAAGTCAAGGTCACCCCGCGCCACCCGTGGAATGAGCGAGGTCGACTGCTCACAGTCGAGTTGGATCTCGACGCCGCCGTGACGAGGCGCGAAGCGCTTAAGCACGGGAGTCAGGTAGCGGCTCGCGTAGTCGTCCGGCACGCCAAGACGCACTACACCCGAGACGCCCTCTTCGGACAGCGCGGCCTGCGCCTCAACCTGCATGTCGAGCAGGCGGCGCGCGTAGCCGAGCAGGACCTGGCCCTGCGGCGTGAGCTGCAACAGGCGTGGGCCGCGGATGAGCAGCCGGCAACCCGCGGCCGCCTCGAGCTTTTGCAGCTGCATGCTGACAGCCGATTGCGAACGATGCACCTCCGGAGCGGCGGCCGACAACGAGCCGGCATCCACCGCCGCCACGAAGCACTTCAGCCAGTCGATCTGAAAGTCGCGCATGTATTCGATAAGTAGATGGCAACTCTTCGAATTATCCGCTCGTTAGAAGGTTCTGTTGTCGGCACAGTGCGAGTCAACATGACGACACTCGGAACCGGATCGCTGCCGACCCTCCCCACTGCCCCGGTGGCGGTGTGGCCTGGCTCCCCCACTGCCGTCGACCCACGGGCCGTGGGCGTGATGACGCTGCTGTGCCTGACATGGAGCCTTCAGCAGATCTCGCTCAAGGCGATCGCGCCGCAGATCAGCCCGATGCTGATGGTCGCGATCCGTTCGGCGGTGGCGCTCGTGTTGCTGATCGGTCTGATGCAACAACGAGGCGAAGGGCTTGCCCGCCATCGATGGAAGCCGGGCGCGTGGGCCGGGGCGCTGTTCGGCCTGGAGTACGTGCTGGTGTCGCAGGCGTTGCAGCTTACGCACGCATCGCACGTCGTGGTGTTCCTGTACACGGCGCCAATCTTCGCGGCGCTGGGCCTGCACGCCCGGCTGCCGTCAGAGCGGCTGGGGCTCGTGCAGTGGGCAGGCATTGGCTTGGCGTTTGCCGGCATCGCAGCGGCCTTTCTCGGTGAACCTTCGAGCGTCGCTTCTGGCGCGGGCGGACGGGCGATGCTTGGCGATGCCCTGGCACTACTTGCGGGCGTGGCCTGGGGCGCGACGACGGTAACCATCCGCTGCTCGACGCTGGCCGCCGCGCCGCCGACCGAGACGCTGAGCTACCAGCTGCTGGGCGCGTTGGTGCTGTTAGTGCCGGTGGCGTGGCTGACGGGCCAATGGCACATCGAGTGGTCCCACGCGGTCATGGCCCACCTGGGGTTCCAGAGCGTGATCGTGTCGTTCGCCAGCTTCCTGACGTGGTGCTGGCTATTGCGGCGCTACCTGGCCTCGCAGCTGGGCGTGTTCTCGTTCCTCACGCCCTTGTTCGGCGTGGTGCTCGGAGCGTGGCTGCTGCAGGAGCGCCTCGAGGGAAGTTTCATCGTCGGCAGCGCGTTCGTTCTTGTGGGAATCGGCCTAGTCAGCGGCCACGCTGCGCTGTCGAAGCGGCTGGCGAGCGCCGCTGATCGCGACACAGGGAACAGGGACGGACGACCGCATAGCGATCCCAAAGTCAAGATCCGTTAGTGGCCGATCGGGTCAGCAATGGCCGACCGCTATTGATGCTGGTCGGGTGACTGGATCGGGTCGTCCCTGACCATTCGAGGCCACGAGTTCAACGGCGGCACTAGCGCGTACAGCTGCCAGTCAACTCGCGCCGCTACCTCCCGACCTCTCTAAACAACGTCCAGAACAATTCTTCGAGAACTAGGTTCGACAGGGCGTCGCCTCGCTCTGTTCCAACCAGTGCCCGAAGGTCTTTGACCCAACGGTCCGGAATCAGAAAGTACAGCACCCGACCTTTGCGGTCGCGAACCAAGAACTCTTCATACGAAGCAAAGTCGAGGCTCTTTACACATATCAAAACGGCTTCTTCCTCGGAGATCGAAAGGTGCGCGCATAGCCTTGACGAATGCGCTCGCACTGAAGCGCGCGTTACCTGCACCCATACAATTTCGTCCCAGACCAAGGGCCGCGGTGGCGGTGCAGCCGGCACCGACGGTTGACTGTGTGCCCCCCGGACGCTGGGACGCTTTCCAAAGCCCTTGTTGCGTCGCATCGCGATTTCCCTCCGAACCCTGAGCGTGGCGCAGCACTAAATGGTGTCAAGCGACATCCAGAACTGACCCCAGGGGGTCAGTTCTTCATGGCGTTGGACAGGCGGATGTTGCCGCTCAGTGCATCCTCGCGGACTATCAACTCTGATAGTGCCGAAGCGCTGACGAACGGTGGTTGTGCCGATTGGCCGCAACCGTTACTCCCCTTGGGCGCGTTGCTCCTGCCAAGGAGGTCCGATACGGAGGGCCGCTACGCCCGTCTAGTAGTCGAGTACGGAAAGAATTGCCCTTCGCTCTGGATGCAAGGCCGCGAAGCTTGCAAGCGCCCGCTGCAACTCCCGAAGTCGGGCCGGAGGGGCCGTAGCTCGCGCTGGTTCAACTGCTGATGCACTTCTTCGCGCCGCCCGGCCCCAAATCGGGCACAGATCCTTGCCAGAGTTCCTCGCCCCAATTCTTGTAATCGGTTTCGCGCGTCAGCACCCTCGCCCTCCACACGTGGCAGAGTCGCATGCCGCCGACGTTAAGAAGTCGGGTGGCCACGTCGCGGTTGATGACAAGACACACACCGGTGGGGCTGCCCATGTGCTTCGGATGGGTCGGCCTCCACTTCCAGTTCCAGTGAAGCAACTCGCCAGCCTTGGTCCCGGAAAGGTGGACGTCCGCACCTCCCTTGCGAGGAGTCACGATCAGGGGGGTCCGCGACTCGTGGGCAGGCAGGCGCGGCATGCGCCTAACGAGATCTGACTGCAGATATCCAGCGTTGTTGCTTACGAGCGGCAGCAGAGCGGGCCGGAGGCGCCCACCCGCTCTTGTTGGAAAAGTGGCCTCTTTGTCCAACGCATCGATGCGAAGCGTCAGGTCCTCGGCCCTCGGCACGTGCATCCGCCCCAGAAGGAAGTCGTGAACACGAAATACTTCCCGAGCATCGACGGTTTCCTCGGAAGCAAGGATCGAAACGATCTCCAGTTCGCAGCTGTACCGAGCATCTCCGTGCAGTGGGAGGTTGAGATGCAGCAGCGCGTTGCCCCCGGCTTCATGCACGTCCCTTAGCACCGACGCGGCAAGCCCAGCAGCCTGGTCCGACGTACTGGGACGGGCACCATGGAGGGACTTCACCCATCCGGGCACCTCGCCGGGCAGCATCGGCAACAGGCTGAGGTCCGCCGGCGACGCGACCATCGCCGCGGCCTGGGCCTCCGCAATGGGCATGTCCCACAAGTCAGCGGCGAGGGCAAGCGTCCTTAGGAAGGCAGACCTCGCGAGCTGGCCACGCCGCGCGACGAACTGGCCCACCTCGCCCCGGTCGCTCTCGGGAAGGAAGAAGCTGAAGTGGCCGTCCCAGCTGCTGTCGGTACGCTCGATCAGCCGCTCGAACTCGAAGGTCCACTGCGCGATGAAGGGCCTGCGCGACTCCTGCTGCAGGTCCTGCAAGCTGAGCACCAGGGCCCTAGGCACGATCTGGCCGAGTGCGAGCTCCTCTCTCAGCTCTGGCCGTCGGTAGAAGCGCGGCGCCTCGCCCGAGTGACCCTTCAGCCACGAGTGCACGAGCACGGGCGTGCCGAAGGCGTGCCCGATGAAGGCATCAGACAGCGCGGAGGGCGCGTTGATCGCGGCCCGCAGATCCGCCGACGAGAGAACGGGTG
>CAZMIS010000273.1:0-6129 GCA_964566325.1 uncultured Anaerolineales bacterium | reverse complement strand
GCCGTCTCCGGCGGCTACTACGCGGACAACGAGAACGGCCGCGCAGCCCCGGCAACCCAGGCAACCTTCAACAGCCCCGAGGGCGTTGCGGTGATGGAGTGGTGGAAGCGGATGTACGACGCGGGCACGATGGGCAACCTCGGCCGGAAGACCGTGGACGTCCGTAACGCCTTCATGGCGGGCCAGACGGCGATGATCATCGAGTCGACGGCCACCTTGCGCGGCATGATGGACACGGCGGTGGGCAAGTTCGAGCTGGGCACGGCGTTCCTGCCGCGGCCGAACGAGGCAGCCTTCGAGACGGCAGGGACCATCATCGGCGGTGCGTCGGTGTGGATCCTGAACGGGCGGCCCGCCGAAGAGCAGCAATGCGCGTGGGAGTTCGTGAAGTTCGTGTCCGCGCCGCCGCAGCAGGCCTACTGGCACACGATGTCGGGCTACTACCCGATCCGTAAGGCCGCGTACGACGAGCCGCTGGATGTTGAGTGGCGCGCGAAGTACCCGGCGTTCCAGACCGCGATCGACCAGCTGCACATCGCCCCGAACAACCGCTTCACCCAGGGCGGCCTGATCGGCGTGTTCCCGACCGCGCGGCAGACGATCGAGGGTGCGATCGAGGAGATCCTGGCGGGCAAGGCCACGCCGAAGGAAGCGCTCGACAAGGCAGCGGCCTCTGTGACCGCGGCAATCGACGAGTACAACATCACGATGGGCATCAAGTAAGGCTCAACGCGCGATCACCCGAAACGCAGATAGCGTAGATCGGCCAGATTGACGGGATGCGGGATTGCGGACATCCGCACCGCGTTCCGTCAATCTGTTCCATCAGCGTTATCTGCGTTTTGTATTGGAGGGATGCATGGCGAACGAACGGCTGCACGAGGTGGCGACGCTCGGCGGTGGGTGTTTCTGGTGCCTGGAAGCTGTCTACGACCAGTTGCAGGGGGTCACCGACGTGGTGTCGGGATATGCCGGCGGGCACGTGCCGAGCCCGAGTTACGAGCAGGTGTGCACGGGCAGGACCGGCCACGCGGAAGTGGTGCAGGTTACCTTCGATCCTGCAGTGGTGAGCTTCTCGGACGTGCTGCACGTGTTCTTCACGATTCATGATCCGACGACGCCCGACCGGCAGGGAGCGGACGTGGGGCCGCAGTACCGCTCGGCGATCTTCTATCACAATGAGGAGCAGAGGACGACCGCAGAGCGGGTCATCGCGGAACTGGAAGCGGAAGGGCTTTGGGACAATCCGGTCGTGACCGAGGTGACGCCGATGGCGGTCTTCTATCCGGCCGAGTCGTACCACCAGGAGTACTTTGCCCGCAATCCGCACCAGGGGTACTGCCAGTTCGTCATTGCGCCGAAGGTGGCCAAGTTCCGGAAGAAGTACCTCTCTCAGCTCAAGAGGTGAGGCGGGCCGTAGCGGATCCGAGCATGATCGCGAGCACGACGACGAACAGGTAGAAGTTGGACGTGTGGAAGAGGCGATAGGCCCGCCGCGGACTCGGGTCGCCGATGAGCAGGACCGCCTGCACCAACAACAAGGCGGTCATAACGGCCACGGGTGCGTCGTACGCCAGGCCCAGTTCCGGCGTGAGTGCGAGTGCCATGCCCGACGCGGCTACCCCGATGCCGTGCACGAAGGTCCACGCCGCAGCGGTGCGCGCGGACGTGGTGGCCGGCAACATGGGCACCCGTGCCCGCACGTAGTCCTCCCGATGGACGAGCGCCAGCGACCAGAAATGAATGGGCGTCCAGAAGAAGAGCAGGATGCTCAGCAACACGACGGCCGGGTCCTGCCACGCGCCGACGGCTGCGCCCCCTGCCAACACCGCGGCGCTGCCGGCTGCGCCTCCGATGACGATGTTCAGCGGCGTGCGCGACTTCAGCCAGACCGTGTAGATCACGACGTAGATGAACGCTCCCGCCGCGAGGAAGAACGAAAGCGCCCGGTTGAACGGCAGGACGGCCAGCACGGGCGCCGCAATCATCGCGGATGCCACGAAGGGCACCCAGCCGGTACGCGGGAGCGCGCCGGTGAGGAGAGGGCGCTTGCTCGTTCGATCCATCAAGCGATCGGTCGCGCGCTCCAGGTGCTGATTCCACGCGGAGCTGCCCATGGCCGCCAGGCCGCCCGTGACCAAAACGAGCAGGGTGGCGCCCCAGCCGGGCCACCCGCGCGCGCCGAGGAATGCGCCGGCCGCGGCGGCAAGGACCAGGAGCAGGACGATCCTGACCTTGAAGAGCACCAGCAGGTTCGCGAGCAAGGTGGATGACTCCGCGGCGGCGGGGTTCTCCTGGCGAAGCATGATCTCTCCGGGCAATTGGGTGGGCGGCAGGTTGGCACGCTGTCCTGACCGCCTGCGTAATATGAGGCCGCAGCGGGTCGATGTCTGCAATCCCGATAGCAGTTGACCCTCCGCGAGCCAGGCGATATACTGATCCGCGGAGGTGAAGGCATGATATCGGTGGAGATGGCCGCCCGGCTGAGGGCTGCCGGCCTGGCATGGACGCCCGCGCAGGGCGATCGATTCGTTCTGCTGGATCGGGACCTGGATGACCGGGTGTTCGTGATCAGCGACATGGCCACATTCATCGAGCGGCTGCAGGGAACGCCTGCCGTCACGTTCCACGGCACTCCGGAGTGGGCGCTGGACTATGTGCTCCTGAGCGAGGCGGTGTGGCTGCCGGAGGAAGGTCAACTCCGCGAGCTGCTGCAGGCCGTCCTGGCACAGGAGGGCGACCCGATCTACGACCTGCTCTTCGCCGATCGCCAGTTCACCTGCCGCTTCGAGTGGCGCGGTGAGGGCCTCGCATTTCGGGGCGAAGACGCCTCCGATGCCTATGGGGCCGCCCTTCTGCACGTGATGTCTGCAGCCTAAGCGTCCCGATCGCGCTGGCGCGCCAGCAGCACCTGAACCCCCGTCCAATCCTCCGCCGTGTTCACGTTGCGGAAAGACAGAAGCTCCGCGTCGATCTCCTTGATTCTGTCAGCATCAACATAGCAGACCCGGACGGCGTCCAGAAACGCCACGGCACGGCGACGGCCTGCTGCAAGTGCAGCCTCGACGGCAGGGAGGCAAGCCTTGCGGTAGAGCGCATGCAGTGGCTCGGGGCTCATTTCACCGCTGTCGCCTGTGGGCAGCCTGGCGATGATGGCATCCGCGGAGCCGCCCCACGACATCATGGCACGCACCAGTTCCGGCGACACGAAGGGCATGTCGGTTGCGACGGCAAGGACCAGGTCGTTCCGAGCGGCCTGGAGGCCAGCGTGCAGGCCGGCCAGCGGCCCTGCGCCGGGATAGACGTCGACGGCCACGCGGCCCGGCACCGGCAGGCGACCGATCACCGCCGAGAACGCGGCCGGGTCATTGGCGCTGAACACGATCTCATCCGCCAGCGGCAGCAGTTGACGCGCGACGTGTTCGACCAGTGGCATTCCGTTGACGTCCAACCAGGCCTTGTCGCGCCCCATCCGGCTGCTTCGCCCGCCGGCGAGGATCAGTGCGCTGATGGGTTCCATAGCTCGACAAAAAAGCCCACACGCAAACGGTGTGGGCTGGAACGGAGAGGCAGCGCGTCTAGGCGCCGGCCTTGGCCAGGTAGTTGACGGCTTCGCCGACGGTCGTGATCGTCTGTGCATCCTCGTCGGAGATGGTCCCGCCGAAGGTCTCCTCGAATGCCATGATCAGCTCGACCAGGTCGAGCGAGTCGGCCTTAAGGTCCTCGCGGAAGCTCGCCTCCGGCACGATCTTCTCCGGATCGACGCCTAGCTTGTCAATGATGATGTTCTTCACCGTCTCGAAGATTTCGGGGTTCATTCAGGTGCTCCTTGAACTCAAAAGGGTGATGGGCATGAGATCGCAGCCCGCTCGTAGTCGGCTCATTTCGTCGGGAATTGTAACCAGTTGATGTGCCAGTGTCAAACACAACCCTGGAAATGCTTTGACATCGCCCGCGTGGGCTGGTAAGATGGCACCTGCAGAGCCGACGTTCGAACCGGGCGGTCACAATTCGCCCTACGGCATAACACCGTTACCCGTCCGAAGTTGCGGTAACCTCCATCATGGCCCTCGGAGGATACATGGCGCACGACCGCCGCAAGGCTGATCACATCCGCATCAACCTGGAGGAAGACGTCCAGTTCCCGCGCCTGACCAACGGGTTCGGGCGCTACAGGCTGATTCACCAGGCGCTGCCTGAGGTCAATCTCGAGGCGGTGGACACGTCGGTGTCGCTTTTTGGCAAGGCCCTGAGGCTGCCCTTCCTGATCTCATCGATGACCGGCGGCACGGAGGCCGCCCGCGTCATCAACCGGAACCTGGCGGAAGGCGCGCAGGCGCGGGGCATCGCCATGGGCCTCGGGTCACAGCGCACCGGCATCGAACAGCCGGAGACGGCCGGCACGTTCGTCGTGCGCGACGTCGCACCCGACATCCTCCTGTTCGCCAACCTGGGCGCGATCCAGCTGAACTATCGCTATGGAGTCGAGCAGTGCCGGCGCGCGGTGGAGATGATCCGGGCCGATGCGCTGATCCTGCACCTGAACCCTCTGCAGGAGGCCGTGCAGGCTGACGGCGACTGGGACTGGCGCGGGCTCCTGGACAAGATCGGGCAGGTTGCCAGGACGGTGGGCGTGCCAGTCGTGGCCAAGGAGGTCGGCTGGGGTATCAGCGAGGCTGCTGCCCGCCAACTGCGCGATGCGGGGGTGGCGGCGATTGACGTGGCAGGGGCCGGCGGCACTTCCTGGACCGAGGTTGAATATCACCGGGCGACGTCCGACGAGTTGCGGCAGTTGGCGCGCGCCTTTGCCGATTGGGGCATACCCACAGCCGAGTCGTTGCTCATGGCACGCCGCGCAGCGCCCGATCTGCCTCTGATCGCCTCAGGGGGGATGCGCACCGGCATCGAGGCCGCCAAGGCGTTGGCGCTCGGCGCCACGGCCGTCGGCATTGCCTCATCCTTCCTGCGTGCCGCTGCGCTGGGTGCAGCAGAGGTCGTTGCGGTGATCGACCAGCTTGCCGCGGAGCTGCGGGTCGCCATGTTCGCCAGCGGCGCGGCGAGCGTCGCGGCACTGCGCGAGCCCGGCCGCCTGATGATCACCGACTGAACGAGAACGAACGATCTCCTCCGAGAGGAACTTATGACACTTTCCGATGCCATCGCCCATTACGTCCCCCTGATCGAAGCGGAGATTCGCTCGCTGCTTGAGCCGCCGAACGCGGCCGTGGCGGTCCACTACGAGATCATGCAATACCATCTGGGATGGCGGGACCAGGCGCTGCAGCCCTGCAGCGCACCGGCCGGCAAGCGCATTCGACCGCTGCTGTGCCTGCTCAGCTGCGCAGCGGCCGGGGGTGAGCCCTCCGACGCCCTGCCTGCCGCGGCAGGACTGGAGCTGCTGCACAACTTCTCCCTGTTGCACGACGATATCGAGGACCGCAGCGCGACGCGGCGCCACCGGCCGACTGCCTGGTCGCTCTGGGGCGTTCCGATCGCGTGCAACGTGGGCGATGGGATGTTCAGCCTGTCGCACCTGGCCTTCTTCCGGCTGCGGGATCGCGGCATCCCCGAGTCCGTCGTGATGGCCGCACTGCAGCGCTTCGTGGCGATGGCGCTGGCCCTGACCGAGGGGCAGTACCTCGATATGTCGTTCGAGGATCGGTTGGATGTCTCGGTTGCGGACTACGACGCGATGATCGCAGGCAAGACAGGCGCGCTGCTGGGCGTGGCGCCGGAGATCGGTGCGCTGATCGGCGGCGCCTCCGCCGAGGAGGCCGAATGCTATCGCCAATATGGCGCCGCATTGGGCCGGGCCTTCCAGTTGCAGGACGACATTCTCGGCATCTGGGGTGACGAGCAACAGACCGGAAAGTCCACGGCCAGCGACATTCTGACGAAGAAGAAGACGCTGCCGGTGCTGATCGGCATTGTCAGCGGGCTGGGCGAAAACGTGCGCTTTTACCGCACCATCATGCTTGACGAGATGTACAGGGACTACGTCCGCACCGCCTACGCAAAGGGCGTGAGCGAGAGCGGAGTCCTGTTCCGGCACGTGCTGCGCAACGCCATGATCCCGGTGCTGACCAACGTGGCGCTAGCCATTCCGTTCCTCTACACGGGCAGCCTGCT